>CACBRW010000004.1 GCA_902541745.1 uncultured Pelagibacteraceae bacterium
AAACTTGAATTATTGAGAATAGCTGAAGCCGTTGCTTTAGAAAAATCAATTGATAAAGAACTTATTATTAGTTCTATGGAAACAGGTATTGCTAAAGCTGCAAAATCAAAGTTTGGACAGGAAAATGAAATTAAAGTTTCTATTAATAGAGACAATGGAGATATTGAACTTTTTAGAAAATTAGTGATTGCTGAAAATCCTGAAAATGCAAATACAGAGATAAAATTAGAGGATGCAATTATTTTAGATGAATTAAATAAAGATAAGTCTATTGGCGATGAGGTATTACAACCACTTCCTTCATTTGATTTTGGAAGGATAGCTGCTCAAACTGCAAAGCAGGTAATTAGTTTTAATGTAAGAGAAGCTGAACGAGAAAGACAATTTAATGATTTTATTGATAAGAAAGACTCGATTTTAAGTGGGATTGTTAAACGATTGGAGTTTGGAAATATAATTGTTGATTTAGGTAGAACCGAAGCGATAATTCAAAAAAATGAATTGATCCCTCGAGAAAATATTAAGGCAGGTGATCGTATAAAAGCATACTGTTATGATGTAAGAAGAGAGCCAAGAGGTCAACAAATATTTCTATCTAGAGCTCATCCTAAATTTATGGAAAAGCTTTTTGTTCAGGAGGTCCCAGAAATTTATGATGGATTAATAGAAATTAAATCCTCCTCAAGAGATCCTGGAAGCAGAGCTAAAATATGTGTGAAAGCAGTTGATACATCTTTAGATCCAGTTGGTGCCTGTGTAGGTATGAGGGGCTCAAGAGTTCAAGCTGTTGTAAATGAACTGCAAGGAGAGAAAATTGATATAGTTAATTGGTCAGAAGATCCTGCTATTTTGGTTTCAAATGCGTTATCTCCAGCTGAAGTTCAAAGAGTTAACGTCGATAGTGAAAGAAAAAAACTTGATGTAATTTTAACTGAAGAAAACTTAAGTAAAGCAATTGGAAGAAGAGGTCAAAACGTTAGACTTGCTACAAAACTTCTAAGCTATGAAATTAATATAATGACTGATGCAGAAGATTCTGAAAGAAGACAAATAGAATTTAAAGAAAAAACAGAGAACTTTGTAAAAAATTTAGAGTTAGACGAAACATTGGGTCAGTTACTTGTTGCAGAGGGTTTCTCAACTATTGACGACATTAAAGATAGTTCAGCTGAAAACTTGATTAAGATTGAAGGTATAGAAGAAGATACTGCCAAAGCATTGATTGAAAGAGCGAAAGAGTTTCACGAAAAAGACCAGGAGGATATTTCTCAAAGAATAAAAGATTTAGGTCTTGAAGATGACTTGATCAATTTGAAGGAATTAACCCCAGGAATGTTAGTTACACTTGGTGAACAAAAAATATTAACATTAGAAGATTTTGCAGACTTAGCATCTGATGAATTAACTGGTGGTTATGACGTAGTGAAAGGTGAGAGAGTAAAAATCCAAGGATATCTTGAAGATTTTGCTTTATCTAAAGAAGAAGCGGATGAATTAATTATGTCTGCTAGAAACATTGTTTATAAAGATTGAGTGATGAGATATGGAGAAAAAAACAAAATTAACAATTTCAGGCTCAGCCAAAAAATCAATCAAGAACATTGAGATTGCTAAGACTCAAGGAAAAAATTCCGTAGTAATTGAAAAACAAACAGGAAAATTCTCTAATAGAGGTGGATCTTTTAGAGCTAGTACAAATAAGCCAAAAGGAACCTCAATGTTCAATAGAGGAGCTCCTTTAAAACCTTCATTCAACCCTAAATCACCTTCTATTGCTAATGATTTTGAGAAAAGAAAGCTGGCAGAACAAAGAGCTACTAAAAGACTTAAAGATGATACTGAAAGCAAAGATAGAAAGACTTTAAAATCAGGAACAAAGAAAAGAGAATTAAAATTAACTGTATCAAGAGCATTGAGTGATGAGATTGATGCAAAACAAAGAAGTTTAGCTTCAGTTAAGAGAGCAAGACAAAAAGAAATTAAAAATGCTACAAAAGATGATTATCAAGAAAATTTAAAACAGATTAAAAGAGATGTTAATATTCCTGAAGCAATCACAGTAAGAGAACTCGCAAACAGAATGGCTGAACAATCAAGCAATGTAATTAAGCATTTATTTGGTATGGGCGTTACTGTGACTATCAATCAAACATTAGCCGCAGATACTGCAGAATATTTAGTTAAAGAATTTGGTCATAATCCAATTAGGGAAGAGAAAGCTGAAGAAATAATTCAAAAAATAAAAGCTTCAAGAACTGAAAATTTAAAAAATCGACCCCCTATAGTCACTGTCATGGGTCATGTTGATCATGGCAAAACGTCAGTACTAGATGTGCTCAGAAGTGCAAACGTTGTTTCAGGAGAATTTGGTGGAATAACACAACACATTGGAGCTTATCAAATTGAAAGCCAGGATAATAAATTAACATTTATTGATACCCCAGGTCATGCTGCATTTACAGAGATGAGAGCAAGAGGATCAAAATTAACAGACGTGGTTGTTTTGGTAGTTGCTGCTGATGATGGAGTTAAACCTCAAACAGTTGAGTCTATTAAACATGCTAAAGCTGCAAATGTTCCAATAGTTGTAGCAATAAATAAATGTGATCTACCAGAGGCAGATCCTCAGAAAATTAAAAATCAATTATTGGAGCACGAACTAATTGCTGAAGATTTATCTGGTGATACTTTAATGGTTGAAATTTCAACTAAAACAAAACAGAACTTAGATAAATTAGTAGACTCAATAATACTTCAAGCAGAGATTTTAGATCTTAAAACTGATTATGAATCAAAAGCTACAGGTATAGTTTTAGAGTCTAAAATTGATGTTGGTAGAGGTCCTGTTGCAAATATAATTGTAACAACAGGAACACTTAAGAGAGGTGATTTTTTTGTAAGTGGTTTAAAGTGGGGAAAAGTAAGAGCTATTATTAATGACAAAGGTAAAAATATTAATGAAGCATTACCATCTACACCTGTTGAAATTTTAGGAATAAATGGCGCAGCAAAAGCTGGTGATGATTTTATTGTACTAGACACAGAAAAAGAGGCCAAGACATTGAGTGAAAACAGAGCTCAAGAAAGCAAAGATGGAAAAAATCCACTAACTTTTGCAACTCAAGATTCAGCTTTCTCAGACAAATCCACAGAAGAATTAAATTTAATAATTAAATCTGATGTACATGGATCATCTGAAGCAATAAAAAATGCAATTACTCAAATCAAACATGATGAGGTTAAACCTAAAATAATTTTAGCAGATATTGGAATGGTAACAGAAACGGACGTTACATTAGCTAAAGCTTCAAATGCAGTATTAATTGCCTTTAATGTTAAACCGAGTAAAGAAGCAAAAAAACTTGCCGAAAATGAGAAGATAAAAATATCTTCATACAATATTATTTATGAAGTTTTAGATTACATTAAACAAAGAATGTCAGGATTATTGGCGCCCGATGTCCAAGAAAAAATTACTGGTACTGCAAAAATTTTGGAAATTTTTAAAGTTTCAGGTGCAGGAAAAGTTGCTGGCTCAAAAGTAACAGAGGGTGAAATTAATAGCACTTCAGATGTAAGAATTATTAGAGATGGTGCTATTATTTATACTGGAAAAGTCTCAACAATATTTAGAGAAAAAAACCAAGTTAAACAAGTAAGTGATGGTCAAGAGTGTGGAATTACAGTTAAGGATTATATGGATTTTCAAAAAAATGATACAATAGAAGCGTTTAGTGTTACATCTACAGAGAGGTCAATTTAATGGCAGATAGAATAGGAAAACCAGTGTCACAAAGACAGTTAAGAGTAGGCGAAATGATTAAGCAGTCTTTAAGCATGATTTTTATAAGAAATGAGGCTAAGGTGCCGAATTTAGAAACAAACAATATAACGGTTACTGAGGTTAGAATGAGTCCTGATTTAAAAATTGCAAAAGCATATGTGCTTCCATTGGGTGGAAAAGATGCTGAGGAAACAATTAATATTTTAAAGGAATACTCATTTTTAATTAGAAAAATTTTATCACAAAAAGTGGTTATGAAATTTTTACCAAAATTACTTTTTAGAAAAGACGAGTCTTTTGAGTATGCGGAAAAAATAGAAAACTTAATAAAACAAACAAATAAATAGGAAGAAAGAGGCATGAACAAAAAGGCACAAGAATTAGCAATGCATGATAAAGATACTGGATCTTCAGAGATACAAATCGCTTTGCTAACAGAGAAAATTGAAACTCTCTCTAAACATATTAAGCAATTCAAAAAAGATAAACATTCATCTGTTGGATTGTTGAGAGCGGTAAATAGAAGAAAGAAATTGTTAGAATACCTAAAGAAAAATAAAATGGATTCTTACAAAAATGTACTGTCGAAATTGAATTTAAGAAAATAGAAGTCAAAATAGATAGAACGGAATGGAATGGAACGAAACGAACGAAACGAAATGGAAATGAAATGTTTAAAGTATATAAGAAGGAAATTGAAGTAGCGGGAAAGAAGATAAGTTTAGAAACAGGTAAAGTAGCAAGACAGGCAGACGGTGCAATAATCGCAACATGTGGAGAGACAGTCGTACTAGCAACAGTAGTAGGAGCAAAAAAAGTAAATCCTGATATGGATTACTTTCCATTATCTGTAAATTACCAGGAAAAGTATTATGCAGCTGGAAAAATTCCAGGTGGATATTTTAAAAGAGAAGCAAGACCAACTGAAAGTGAAACATTAATCTCTAGATTGATTGACAGACCAATCAGACCTTTGTTTCCTGATGAGTTTAAAAATGAAGTACAGTTATTACCAACAGTAATTTCATACGATAAAGAAAATGAACCAGATATTTTATCAATCACTGCATCTTCAGCAGCTTTAGCTATATCAGGAATGCCATTTATGGGTCCTGTAGGAGCATCAAGGGTTGGCTTTGTAGATGGAAAATATGTTTTAAACCCATCTAAAGCAGAATTAGAAAAATCAAAATTAGATTTAGTTGTTGCAGGAACAAAAGATGCTGTTCTTATGGTTGAGTCTGAAGCTAATGGTTTAACAGAAGAAGAAATGTTAAATGCAGTCAAATTTGGTCACGAGGGCTTTGTTCCAGTGATTGAAATGATTGAGGAACTTGCAAAAGAATGTAAAAAACCTGAGTGGACAGTTGAGAAAAAAGATTTATCTGAAGTTAAGAAAAAACTTGAGGAAACTTTTACGGAAGATCTTAAGAAAGCTTTTGCAACAAGAGATAAACAAGATAGATCAAATCAGATTTCAGAGATTACTGATAAAGCTAAAAAGCTTTATGAAGAAAATGAAAACTACACTGATCTTGATGTTAACAGTCAGTTAAAAAATCTGGAAAAATCAATTGTTAGAACTGATATTCTAAAAAATAAAAATAGAATTGATGGAAGAGGTTTATCTGATGTAAGACCTATCGAATGCGAAGTGGGTGTTTTACCAAGAGCTCATGGTTCTGCATTATTTACTAGAGGAGAAACACAAGCAATTGTTGTTGCAACTTTAGGAACATCTGATGATGAACAAAGAATTGAGAGCTTAGATGGATTGCAAAGAGAAAGATTTATGCTTCATTATAACTTTCCACCTTTTTCAGTTGGAGAAACTGGAAGAATTGGAACAGGTAGAAGAGAAATTGGTCATGGTAAATTAGCTTGGAGAGCAATTAACTCTTCACTACCAACCAAAGAAGCATTTCCATATACTTTTAGAGTAGTTTCAGAGATTACAGAGTCTAATGGTTCTTCTTCAATGGCTACTGTTTGCGGAACTTCTTTAGCATTAATGGATGCTGGAGTACCAATAAAAGAGCCAGTTGCTGGTATTGCAATGGGATTAATTAAAGAAGGTGATGATTTTAGTGTTCTTTCAGACATCCTAGGTGATGAAGATCATCTTGGTGACATGGACTTTAAAGTTGCTGGAACTAAAGATGGAATTACTTCTCTCCAAATGGATATCAAAATCACAGGTATTACATTTGAAATTATGGAGCAGGCATTAAGCCAAGCCAAAGATGGAAGGGTTCATATCTTGGGAGAAATGAATAAAGCATTATCAGCTTCAAGATCTGATGTTGGAAAACATACTCCAAAAATGGAACAAGTTAATGTAGATAAAAAAGACATTGCTGCTGTGATTGGAAAAGGGGGTGCAACAATCAGAGAGATAGTTGAAAAATCAGGTGCGAAAGTAGATGTAAACGACGAGGGTGTAGTAACAGTTGCTGCGCCAGATGAAGAGTCTAGAAACATCGCAATGCAAATGATTAAAGACATCACTGCAAAAGCTGAACTAAATAAAATTTATTCAGGTAAAGTAATGAAGATTATGGAGTTTGGTGCATTTGTTAATTTCTTAGGAAAACAAGATGGATTGGTTCATATTTCAGAACTTGCAGATAAAAGAGTTGCTAAAGTTACTGACGTTGTCAAAGAAGGTGACGAAGTAAAAGTTAAAGTGATTGGTTTCGATAGAGGTAAAGTTAAACTATCTATAAAACAAGCTACTGAATAAAATTAAAACCCACCTCGCCAATTGTTTTTATCATCAAATTGGTCTTTTTCATTTTTAGAGGTGGGTCTAAATAAATAATAAATTACAAATATAAGACACAATAAAAATATTAGGATTTCCATACCATTGATTTAATTTAGCTTATATTTTTAGGATCTGGCATCCCAACTTTGTTATATCCGGCATCTACATAGTGAATTTCGCCAGTAACTCCATTTGCAAGGTTGCTTAATAAATATAATGCTGAATTTCCGACATCGTGAATATCTACATTTCTCTTAAGAAAAGAATGGTCTTCATTCCACTTATAAAGGAATTTTGCATCTCCAATAGCAGAAGCTGCCAGCGTTTTAATAGGCCCGGCACTGATTGCGTTCACTCTAACACCTTTAACTCCTAAGTCTCTAGCTAGGTATTTTACACTTGCTTCTAAAGCAGATTTGCAAACACCCATTACATTATAATTTGGAATAGCTTTAGTAGACTCATAAGTTAAAGTTAATAAACTTCCACCTTGTTTTATTACCTTTGAAGCTTCTTTTGCTACTTCAGTAAATGAAAAGCATGAAATCAACATACTTCTTAAAAAGTTTTCTCTAGTCGTATTTAAATATTCACCTGATAATTCTGATTTATCAGAGAAAGCAACTGCATGAACTACAAAATCAATTTCACCCCATTGAGATTTGATATCTTCAAATAATTTTACAACTTCTTCTTTTTTCTCAACATCACAACTAAATGTAACGTTTGAATTTAACTTTTCTGCTAAAGGAACTACTCTTTTTTTTAAAGCGTCTCCTAAATAAGTAAATGCAAGTTCAGCTCCTGCTTCAGCAAGTTTTTGAGATATACCCCAGGCAATAGATCTTTCATTGGCGACACCCATGATTAATCCTTTTTTACCTTTCATTAAACTCATAAATTAAACCTTTTCAAAAATTAAAGCTGCATTAGTTCCACCAAAACCAAAGCTATTTGACATTACTGTGTTTAAGTTTACTCCAGTTTCAGTTTTTGAAACTATAGGATATTTTTTAGCATCATCATCCATTTCAGTAATATTTGCAGAACCTGTAATGAAATTATTCTTCATCATTATCAAACAATAAATTGCTTCATGAACTGAAGCAGCCCCTAATGGATGGCCTGATAAAGATTTAGTTGAACTTATTTTTGGAATATCATTCCCAAATGTTTCTTTAATAGCATTTAGTTCAGTAATATCTCCAACAGGTGTTGATGTTCCGTGAGTATTAATATAATCAATTTTATTTTTTGTAGTTGCCATCGCCATTTTCATACATCTAACAGCGCCTTCTCCTGATGGAGCTACCATATCATATCCATCCGAAGTTGCTCCATAACCAGTTAATTCTGCGTATATTTTAGCACCCCTTGCTTTAGCATGTTCGTACTCTTCAAGTACTAATACACCTGCACCACCTGCAATTACAAATCCATCTCTAGTTTTATCATAAGCTCTAGACGCAGATTGAGGAGTATCATTATATTTTGATGATAAAGCCGTCATAGCATCAAACATTGCTGTCATCGCCCAATGAATTTCTTCACTTCCACCTGCAAAAACAACATCCTGTTTACCCATTTGAATTAATTCCATAGAATTTCCTATGCAGTGTCCACTTGTTGCACATGCAGAACTCATTGTGTAGTTAGTTCCTTTAATTTTAAATGGTACGGCAAGTGTTGCTGAAGCAGTACTGGCCATTGTTCTTGGAACAATAAATGGTCCCATTAATTTTGGTGTCTTAGCTCTAGTTTTATCTGCTGCTAAAATTACATTTTCTATAGAAGGTCCTCCTGAACCCATCACAATTCCAGTTTTGAAATTACTTACTTCGCTTTCTTCTAATCCAGAGTCTTTAATGGCTTCTTTCATTGCGATATAATTGTAAGCTGATCCTGAACCCATAAACCTTATTGTTTTTCTATCGATATGATCTTCAAGTTTAATATTTGGTTTACCGTGAACATGGCTTTTTAAATTATGCTCTTTGTATTCTTCAGCATAAGATATTCCTGATTTTGAATTTAATAAAGATTGATGAACTTCATCTTGATTATTTCCTAAACAAGAAACAACTCCTAAACCTGTAATAACTACTCTTCTCATTATTTAAATAACCCTACTTTTAAACTTTCAGCTGAATATATTTGTTTATTATCTGCAAGAACGATTCCATTTGCAAGCCCAACAGTTGTTCCTCCAGGAGACATAATTTTTTTCATATCTATTTCATATCTTACATTTTTTACACTCTGTAATACTTCACCTGTAAATTTCACAGTACCCACTCCTAAAGCTCTTCCTTTTCCAGGATTACCTAGCCAACCTAGAAAAAAACCTACTAGTTGCCACATAGCATCTAAACCTAGGCACCCTGGCATAACTGGATCTTTTTTAAAATGACAATCAAAAAACCAAAGATCATCTTTAATATCTAATTCAGCCTTTAAAGAGCCTTTATTAAATGCTCCATTATTTTCATTGATTTCCGTTATTCTGTCAAACATAAGCATTGGTGGGAGTGGTAATTTTGCATTACCAGGACCAAAAAGATCACCATTCCCACAAGTTATTAGGTCATCATAGGAGTATGAGTTTTTTTTCATATTCGAGCACCCTTAATACTTGATTTAATCCTAATATAATATAATAAAACAATATATTTTTATTCATACTTTAGAATAGTTATAAAAAACAATGTCAAAAAACTGCAATTTTATTGAAAAATTAAGAGAAGTTGGGCTTAGACCCACTAAGCAAAGAGTAAAAATGTGTGAAGTTTTGTATAATAGAGAAAAAACTTTTCATTTCACAATTAACGATTTGGTTAAATTGTTATCTGAGAGAATGAATCAAAAGATATCTCTAGCTACAGTTTATAACACAGTTCATGCATTTGAAAAAAAAGGATATCTAAAAGAAATTTCAATCGATAGTCATAAAAGTTATTTTGATACAAACACATCAGCACATCATCATTTTTTTGATGAAGATACGCATGAGTTGATTGATTGTGATGAGAGCGACATAGACAAAATAAATATTAGAAAAAACATTTCAGGAAAAAAAATAAATTCTGTTGAAGTGTTAGTTAGAGTTGCGAGTGATAATCAAACTCAAAAATAATTTAATTAAATCATACACTTAAAATCTACATTATAATAATTCTAAACTATTGACATACTGTTAATATGCATTATATGATTTGTTAATCATTAAAAAGGAGAAAAAATGTCTTTAAAAGGAAGTAAAACAGAAGAAAATTTAAAAGAAGCGTTTGCTGGTGAAAGTCAAGCAAATAGAAGATATCTTTATTTCGCCCAAAAAGCTGACATAGAAGGTTACAATGATGTAGCTGCAGTTTTTAGATCAACAGCCGAAGGTGAAACTGGTCACGCACATGGTCATTTGGAGTATCTAGAGGAAGTTGGTGATCCAGGAACTGGTATGCCAATTGGTGAAACAAAAGCAAATTTAGCTTCGGCAGTACAAGGCGAAACTCATGAGTATACTGATATGTACCCTGGTATGGCTAAAACAGCTAGAGAAGAAGGCTTTGAAGAAATTGCTGACTGGTTTGAAACTTTAGCTAAAGCTGAAAAATCACACGCTGGTAAATTTCAAAAAACTTTAGAGTCTATTAGCTAATCAAATTTCTTAGTGGGCTTAGTCGCCCACTAAAAACAATTCGAATTTCAAAAAACTTAATTATATGAGCAAAGAAGGAAGTTTAGGCGCACCTATACGACATCCTATAGATTTTGAGCATCCTAATTTTTTAAATCCTGAAAAATTAGATGCTGAAATGAGAAGAGTGTTTGATATTTGTCATGGATGCAGAAGGTGTTTTAATCTCTGCGATTCATTTCCTAAACTATTTGACATGATTGATGAGTCTAAAAATGAAGATGTTGAAAGCTTATCTAGTGATCAATTTGCTCCTGTCGTTGATGCATGCACTTTGTGCGATATGTGTTTTATGACTAAATGCCCATATGTTCCACCTCATGATTTTGATTTGGATTTTCCACATTTAATGCTGCGATATAGAACGGCTCAAAAAAAATTAGGTAAATTACCAAGTGTACCAACACAATTAGCTCAAATAGATCGAAACGCTAAAATTGGTATTATGTTCTCAAAAATAGTTAACTGGGCATCAAATATTAAAAATAAATTAATTAGAAAAATTTTAGAACTAATTACTGGAATAGATAAAAGAGTTCAGTTACCAAAATATAACTCAGAAACTTTTTCATATTTTTTTAAAAAAAATAAAGATAAGATAAATTATCTAACACCTTCTAAAGATAGAAAAGTAGTTATTTATTCAACTTGTTTTGTAAATTTTAATAAAAAAAATACGGGTGTTGCTGCTTTAAAAGTTTTGAAAAAAAATGGTGTAGAGGTTCAAGAAGCTTATCCTGGTTGTTGTGGGATGCCTTTTTTAGAGCAAGCAGATCTGCCAAAAGTTGTTGAACAAGCGAAAAAAGTTTCTAAAGATTTAATTGAATGGATTGATAAAGGATATAAAGTAGTAACCTTAACAGCTAGTTGTGGATTGATGTTAAAATTCGAATGGCCCTTGTTACTACCAAACGATGAAAAAATAAAAAAATTATCTTCAAATGTTATGGATATTGATGAGTATGTTGTGGATATTGCAAACAATGAGGGATTAGCAGAAGGATTAAATGAGATTGATGGAGGAGTAACCGTGCATCATGCTTGTCATGCTAGAGCACAGAATATGGGTATCAAAGCAAGAGATATGTTAAAATTGATACCAAAGATTAAAATTGATGTAGTTGAAAGATGTGCAGGTCATGGAGGAACTTTTGGCGTAATGAAAGAAACTCATGATTTAGCAAATAAAGTTGGAAGACCTACAGCTAGACAAATAAAAACTAAAAATAATAAATATATGGCCTCTGATTGTCCTTTAGCTGGTAAACATTTAAAACAGTTAGAAGTTGATACAAACATATCTAATGATGAGGCACTACACCCTATCGAATTGGTGGCAAAAAGTTATAACTTATGATCATGCCTAGAGAAAAAAGAGAAATTCAAAAAGAAGACATCATGCCTTTAGATGTTTATATAGAAAAGAGACGTGAATTAAGAAAAAGTATTGTTGATTATAAAAAAAATAGAAGAGTTGCTTTAGGGCCTTATGCTACTTTTTATTTTGAAAGTTATGAAACAATGTTAGCTCAAGTACAAGAAATGCTATACATTGAAAAAGGTGGTGATGAGCAACTTCAGGATGAGTTAACTGCGTACAATCCTTTAATACCTAACGGCAAAGAACTAACAGCAACTTTAATGTTTGAAATAGATAATCCTATATCAAGGGCTGCGTTTCTTGGAAAAGTTGGTGGAATAGAAGAAACAGTATTTATGCAAATAAATGGTGAGAAAATTAAAGCAGATCCTGAAGAAGATGTTGATAGAACTTCTTCTGAAGGAAAAGCTTCATCAGTACAGTTTATTCATTTTAATTTTACTGATGATCAAATAGAAAAATTTCAATCTAATAGCTCAGAAATTGAGCTTGGAATTGACCATAAAGAGTATTCTCATAGCACAAAATTATCTAAAGAAAATATAGCCTCTTTATCTACTGATTTTAGTTAATTTAGTCCCCAAATATTATCTGTTTTAATCCAACCTTCAAATTCTTCTGATGTAATTTTACACCAATTTTGTTCACATTTTTCTACAATTAATAATCTTCCCTCTTTTATTTGAGCAATTGGTTTAGCGAAAGATGTGGGTTTTTTAAATAAAACTTTATCTTTCATAGCTATTACAGAATTATTTTTTTTTAATTGAGAGATATGAATCCACCCACTGTTATTTTTTAAATCTATAATTCGCCTGAAATTCTCTTTTTTATCGATTTGTTTTAATGGAAGATTTATTTTTTTATAAACGTATTTAATATCAGATTCAAAACTTGGTCCGTAACGAACGTTTACTTTATTTTTTTTAAGAGAGACAAAAATTTCATTAGCAAACGAAATGTGAGTAAAAAATAACAAAAAAAAAACTATATAAATTTTTTTTATTATTAGTTGCATAAGCATTTTTTTCTTTTATTAATTTTTGCTTTTCTGAAATTTAAATTTAATAGATCTAGAATTAGAATATATCCATTTAAATTTTGTCCAATATTTAATATTTTTTTTAAAACCTCATTGGCTTGTAACGTACCTATTATTCCTGCAACGGTTCCTAAAATTCCCTCATATTCACAATTTAAAATTTCATCAGATATTGTTTCTTCTTGATAAAAACATCTCAAGCAAGGATCTTTTTTGTTAATAAAATTAAAAGTAAAAATGTGTCCATCAAACTTGCTTATAGCACCAGTAACTAGAAATTTTTTATATTTTAGACTTAAATCATTTATTAAAAATTTACTTTCAAAGTTATCAGTCCCATCAACAATATAGTCATAATTTTTAATTATTTTTTCAAATGTAGTTTTATTTAATTTTAAATTAAAAATATCTATTTTTGTCTTTGGATTAATTTTATTTAATTTTTGTTTTGCAATCTTTACTTTAGATTCATTTATATCTTTTTCATTATACAGGCTTTGTCTGTGGATGTTAGAGAGACTTACAGTATCATGATCTACAATCCCAAGTGTACCAATACCCGATCTAGTTAAAAATTCTGCTACTGGGCAACCTAGACCACCCATACCAACTATTAATACTTTTGAAGATAAAATTTTTTTTTGACCTGTTGTACCAATATTTTTAAGAATTATTTGCCTCGAGAATTTCTCTATTTCTTTTTTGTTTAAATTTTTGCTCATTTTCCTGTTGAGCCAAACCCACCTTCTCCTCTAATTGTTTCTGGTAGATCATCAGTTTCCTCAAGATCCATTTTAATTACAGGAGTTAAAATCATTTGTGCTATTCTATCCTTATTATTTATTAGGAAATCATTTTTTCCATGATTAAAAAGTATTACTTTTATTTCTCCCCTATAATCACTATCAATAGTTCCAGGTGTATTTAAAACACTAATGTTGTTTTTTGCAGCTAAACCAGATCTTGGTCTTATTTGTATTTCGAAATCACTTGAAAATGCAACAGCAAGCCCTGTTGGCACTAAGCATGATGAGTCTGGTTTAAGATTAATAGGTTCTTTTACTAATGCCATCAAATCCATACCTGATGCACCTTCCGTTTTGTAAGCGGGTAATTCAACCGCAGGGTCTAACTTTTTGATAAGAACTTTCGCCATTAATTTAATTGATCAATTATTCTATCAACTATTTCATCAGAAATTCCAGATTTTTTTTTGTACGAAAGTTTTTCTTTTTTAATGTCTTTGTTTTTATAATGAATTGTTACTTCATTATAATCAGAATTAAATCCTATATCTTTATTTGATACATCATTAGAAATTATCCAGTCACAACTTTTCTTATTTAATTTTTCCTCTGCATTTTTATCAATCTCATTAGTTTCTGCTGCAAATCCAATGACAAGTTCAGGTCTCATAGAGTTATGGTTAGACACATAATGAAGTATATCTACATTCTTTTCTAAATTTAAGTTTAAGTTCTCTTGTTTTTTAATTTTATTTTCATACTTTTTGTTAATTTTAAAATCAGCTACCGCAGCAGAAAAAATTGCTACATCAACAGGTAAATTTTCTTGAGTAGCAACTAACATTTCATCTGCTGTTTCAACTTTTATAAGATTAATATCTTTAGTTATTTCAAGATTAGTTGGACCTGATATTAATGTTGTATCAAAACCTTTTTTGGATAATGATTTTGCTAATTCATATCCTTGTTTGCCACTTGATTTATTTGTAATAAAACGAACTGGATCTATGTACTCATTAGTTGGACCTGCTGTAACTAATGCTTTAAATTTTTTGTTATTTTTTTGAGTTAAGAAATATTTATCAACTTCTTCAGCAATTACTGATGGGTCTGACATTTTACCCTCTCCATATTCACCACATGCCATATCACCAACATCTGGACCTATTAGTTTATATCCAAACCCTTTTAATTTTTTTATATTTGTTTTAGTAGTTGGATGCTCCCACATTCTTACATTCATTGCTGGTGCTAAAATAATGTCTTTATCTGATGCCAAAACAACAGTGGATGCTAAATCATCAGTTGTTCCTTGAGCCAGTTTCGAAATTGTATTTGCCGTTGCAGGTGCAATTACAATTATATCTGCCCATCTTGAAAGTGAAATATGATCCATTTCAGCCTCATTTTCTACACTAAATAAATCACTATAAACTTTACCTTGAGAAAGTGATGTTATTGAAAGTGGAGTTACAAACTCTTTTGCACTTGTTGTAAGAATTGTCTTTATTTCTGAACCATTCTTTTTAAAAAGCCTAATTGTTTCAAGACTTTTATAAGCAGATATTCCTCCACAGATAATAAATAGTATTTTTTTATTTAACAAATTTTTCATCTGCAGAATTAAAATACTATAAGGCCAAAAATTACAAGAAGTAATAAACCAATAATAGATTGATTTCTAAATGCTATCATTTCTGATTTCTTATCATTTAGAGCGGTGTAAGAATTTGAATTTTGTGGAATTTGACCACTAGCTAAAAACGTTAATGCTTGATTTGCTTTATCCATAATCTCAGGAAATTCTGGTAAACGTTTTATAACTTCAGATGTATTTTTTAAAGTTTCATTTAAATTATTAATTGGATCTTTGGTTTCTTTAAGCCAATTTTCTAGTACAGGCTTTGAAGTTGTCCAAATATTTGTGTTGGGATTTAATTTTCTTGCTACACCTTCAACAACAACCATAGTTTTTTGCAACATTAATAATTGAGGTTGAGTTTGCATATTAAACTTTTCTGTTACATCAAACAATTGTTTGAGTAATTTACCTCCTGAAATATCTTTTACTTCTTGACCAAATATAGGCTCACCAATTGATCTCAAAGCTTGAGCTAGATCATCGATTGGTACTTCTTTTGGAACTAATCCGGCCACTAAGTGAACTTCAGCTACTTTACGATAATCTCTTTGAATAAACCCAAATAAAATTTCTGCTAAAAACCTTTTACTAAGTTTGTCTAACCTGCCCATAATCCCAAAATCTATAGGTACAATTTGGCCACTATTATCAACAAAAATATTTCCTTGATGCATATCTGCATGAAAAAAACCATCTCTTACAGCATGTCTTAAAAAATGTTGGATAATATCTTCAGCTATTTTATTAGTATCTAAATTTCTTTTTTTTAACTCCTCAGCTTCTCTTATTGAAACTCCATCTATCCAATCTAAAGTCATGACGTTTTCACTAGTAAAATTCCAATAAATCTCAGGAACTCTAAACCCAGCATCATTTTTAGTATTTTCTGCATATTCATTTGCTGCAGCAGCTTCAAATCTTAAATCCATTTCAAGATTAGTTATTTCTTTTAGTAAAAAAACAACTTCAACAAGTTTTAATCTTTTTGTTTTTTTTACAAATGACTCAATAATAAATGCAAATAACATCATTGCATCTATTTCTTCATTGAATATTTTTTTTATATTTGGTCTTAAAATTTTTATTGCAACATCTTTAATAGTTCCATTGTCATTTATTTTTGCTTTATGAACTTGTGCGATTGATGCGGCAGCAACTGGTTCACTTAAATCAATTATTGAATTAAACGCATCAACTCCAAGATCTTCTTTAATAATTTCTTTTGCTTCGTGAATTGAAAAAGGTGGTAATCGATCTTGAAGTTTTTCTAGCTTTAAAGATAATTCTTCTCCAATTATATCAGGTCTAGTAGCAAGAAATTGTCCTAGTTTGATGAAAGTTGTACCCATAGATTCTAAAGATCTAGAAAGTCTCTCACCATCATCTTCAATTAAATTGTTTTGTTCCTTTTTTTCAAATGAAATAGATAAAATTTGGAATAATATTGTTATAGCTATAGGAGGTTTTTTAAATTTTGATGCAATTTTTAAAATATCAGATTTTGCAATTTTTCTTCCTAATTTAAATAAAGTAACAAGTTTTTTAATCATTAGATTTTCCAACCACTGTGAATTGAAACAATACCCCCAGAAAGATTTCTATAAGAACATTCTTGAAAATTATTTTTCTCCATCAACTCTATTAATTCATCTTGATTAATAAATTGTTCAATACTTTTGATTAAATAATCGTAAGGTTCTTTTTCTCCAACTACAAACTGGCCAATTATAGGAATAAGTTTTGAGTAATTTTTATATATAAAATCAAGATTTGAATTTTGAATTTTAGAAAATTCCAGACATAGATAACGCCCACCAGGTTTTAAAACTCTATAGGCTTCTGAAAGTACTTTGTTTAAATTTTTTGTATTTCTTAGCCCAAAACTAATAGTGTAATAATCAAATGAGTTGTCCGCTATGGGTAATTTTTCTGCTGGCGAAATAACCCATTTTACATTTCTATAATTAGATAATTTTTGTTTTCCCTGACCAATCATACCTTTATTGGGATCTACACAAGTAATTTCAGCCTTTTTATTTGTGCTATCTAAAAATAACTTTCCAATATCTCCTGTCCCACACGCAACATCGATTAGTTTTCTCTTGTCTCTTGGATTCATCGTATTAATTAAACTTTTTTTCCAATATCTATGAACACCCATAGACATAAAATCATTCATCAAGTCATATTTATTGAAAACCTGATTAAATACATTTTCTACAAGGCCTTTTTTATTTTGAAGATTTTGTTGCATAAAAAAATATATATTGAATATAGTATCAAATGCCAGAATTACCAGAAGTAGAAATTGTTAGACAATCCCTTCATAAAAAGATCAAAAAAAAAAGCATTCAACAAGTAATAATTAGAAACAGGAATTTAAGGTTTAAAATACCGGTTGATTTCGAAAATTTTATAAAAAATAAAAAGATAATTAAAGTAAGTAGGTTTTCTAAATATTTAATCATTCATTTTCAAAATGAGGACTATTGCTTGATTCATTTAGGAATGTCGGGAACAATCCATATTCTTGATAAGAAAAAGCCTCTAAAATTTACAAACACTAGTTTTTATCATTCACCTTATTTACCTGAAAAACACAATCATGCAGAGTTTGTATTTGATAACTTGAAAGTAATTTATAATGATCCAAGACGCTTTGGATTTTTTGAAATAATTAGAAATCATCAAGATTTAGATAAAAGATTTACATCAATGGGACCTGAGCCCTTTAGCAATAAATTTAACTTAAATTATGTAGTTAATTATTTTAAGAATAAAAATAAGGATATAAAAAGTTTTTTACTTGACCAGAAATTTGTTTCTGGAATAGGTAATATTTATGCAAGTGAAATTCTTTTCGCTAGTAAAATTAATCCATTTAAAAAGGCAAAAAGACTTAATAAAAATGAATGTTTAAGTGTTATTTTAAATTCCAAGAGAATACTTAAACATGCAATTAACAAGGGAGGTTCAAGTATCAGAGATTTTAAAGATATCTCAGGTAACAAAGGTAACTTTCAAAAGGAGTTTAAAGTTTATCAGCAAGAGGGAGCTCATTGTAAGCGTACGAATTGTAAAGGTATTATAAAAAAAAAAATAACATCAAATAGGTCGACTTTTTTTTGTGTTTCTTGTCAAAAATAGTTAAATATTTAGTTGACCACCATAAATTCTCAAGCTATACCCCTGCGCAGATGGCAAATACAAAATCAGCAATTAAGAGAATTAGAAGAATTTCTAAACAAACAGCAGTAAATAAAGCTAGAAAGAGCAGGTTTAGAAACGCTCTTAAAAAAATGAACCTTTTAATTGATGGTAAAAAGAAAGATGAAGCTCTTAAATTTTTACCAAAGTTAAACTCTGAGTTGATGAAAATTGCAAAGACAGGAATAATAAAAAAACAAAATGCTTCTAGAAATGTTTCTAGAATTACAAAAAAAATTGCTGCAATCTAAACGTTAATTTAAATTTTTAAACAACTCCTGATATCCACATTATATATTTAAGTTTTGTGCTAAGTTACTATATTTAGATTTAGTAAATATTTGGATTATAGTCATTCAATCTATATTCGATTTAGTTTTAATTCGATCAATTAATTGATTCAATCTATATTTGATTCAATTTGTAATTTTAAATTTAAACTAAATTTAGATTTATTTTTTTAATCTAAATCACAATCATAGATTTTATTTTTTTTAAAATTTCTTTATTAACTTGTTGCAAATTTTTTTAAATAGTTCTAACTGAGATTTCCCCTAAAGTTATGAATAAATTAACAAATACAAAAAATATTAACAATTTTTCTTCTGAAGGCTTTGAATGGAAGCAAGTGCAGAATGAAATGAAAAATAAACTAGGCTTAGAAGTTTATGAGAGCTGGTTAAAAAAGATTTCGTTTGTAGAGGAATTCAATAATTATTTATTATTATCAGTTCCAACAAGATTTATTAGAGATTGGATTACATCAAGGTATTTAGACCAAATATTAAAAATAATTAAAGTTTATAAAAAAGGCATTATTAGAATTGAGTTCAAAATAGTTGAAAAAGCTCAAGATATCACTTTAAAGAAAAATAATATTAATGAGAACAATACTAAAGAAAATGTTTCATTTATAAAAGACTCTTATCTTCAGTACAATCGAATTGATCCAAATAAAAGATTTGATAATTTTATTACAGGTTCAAGTAATAAATTAGCTTACGAAGCTTCCTTAAAAGTTTCAGAAAATATATCTCATTATAATCCTCTTTATATTTATGGTGGTGTTGGAATGGGAAAAACTCACTTATTAAATTCGATAGGTTTAGAGCTTAAAAAAAATAATAAAGTAATGTTTATTTCTGCAGAACGTTTCATGTATCAGTTTGTAAAATCAATAAAATCAAACGATATGGTTAAGTTTAAAGAATATTTTAGAAATACAGATATTTTATTAATCGATGATATCCAGTTTATAAGTGGAAAAGAGGCCATGCAGGAGGAGTTCTTTCATACATTTAATGCATTACTTGATAAGGGATCTCAAATAATTGTATCGGCTGATCGATCACCAAACAAACTATCAAGGATTCAAGAAAGAATTAAATCAAGATTTTCTGGCGGATTAGTTGTTGATATTCAAAAGCCAGACCTTGAACTAAGAAAAAAAATAGTTGAAAAAAAAACTGAAGAATTGAATGCTCTATATTTTGAACAATTACAAGTTTCTAAAGAAATTCAAGATTTTATAAGTAATGAAATAACTGGAAGTGTAAGGGAACTAGTTGGAGCAATAAACAGAGTTGTTTCATTTTCAAGAATTTACAACAAAGTCCCAAATCTTGCTGAAACTAAAGTAGTTTTAAAAGATTTATTAAATTTATCAGAAAACAAGGTTACAATAGATCTTATCCAGACAATTGTTTGTAAATTTTTTAAAATCAGCAAAAATGAAATGCTATCATCTAGAAGATCAAGATATTTAGTAAGACCCAGGCAAACAGCAATTTATTTAACTAAAATTTTGACTTCTAAATCATTACCTGAAATTGGAAGAGAATTTTCTAACCGAGACCATACGACAATAATTCATTCAGTAAAAACTATTGAAAAGATAAAAGAAAAAGATCCTGAGATGGTTGATAATATTAATAAATTAAAAAACCAGATTTTATATAATAATAAAGAAAATGAAATTTAACGTTAATCAGCAAGACCTTCAGCAAGCATTAAATTATTGCCAAGGCGTTATTGAAAAAAGAAGTACATTACCAATACTTTCTAATATTTTGTTAGATGCAAGCAACTCAAAACTTAACATCACTGCAACTGATCTAGATTTAATATTTATACATCAGTTAAACAATGTAGAAATTTTAGAAGAGGGCAAAACCACCACAACTTCCTCAATAATGTATGATATTATAAGAAAGTTAAACTCAGGAAAAAAAATAAATCTTTCTTTAACAGATATAAGTAAATTACAAGTAGAGTCTGAAAAATCAATTTTTAATTTGAATTGCATAAGTGCAACGGAGTTTCCACTGACAGATGAAAATTTCAATCAAAATGAATTTATAATTAAATCAAAACAATTATTGAAATTATTAAATAAGTGTAAATTTTCAGTTTCAAATGATGAAACAAGGCATTACCTAAGTGGAATTTATTTTCACCAAACAGAAGTTGAAGATAATAATTATTTAACAGCAGTTGCAACTGATAGTCATCGAATGTCTATTTCAAAAATTAGATTAGAGGAAAAAATTGATTTTGATCCAGTAATTTTACCAAAAAAAACAATATTTCAACTTTGCTCTTTATTAGATAACTATGATGGAGATGTAAAAGTTTCAAATGTGAAATCAAAAATAAAATTTGAATTAAATAATAGTATTTTAATTTCAAAACTTATTGATGGAAAATTTCCTAATTACATTCAAGTTATACCTAAAAATAATCAAAAAAAATTAGAGATAGACTTAAAATTATTTTTAAACTCTGTTGATAGAGTAGCATCTGTTTCATTAGACAAAAAAGACGGTGTGAAGTTCAATTTATCTAAAGACACTCTAGATCTTTCAGTAAATAATACCAACAGTGGTGATGGTAAAGAAACTTTAAATGTTAAGTTTGATCATGATTTAGAGATAAGTTTTAACTCTAGATATTTGATTGATGTTGCTTCACAATTAGATGGAGATAGAGTTGAAATTTTCTTTAATGATACTGGTTCACCAGCATTAATAAAAGATCCAGGTGATTTTGATAGTATTTTTGTTGTTATGCCTATGAAGGGTTAATTAATTAAGTCTAACTCTGAATAAATATTTTTTTCAAGAACTTTAATAAAATTTTCCTTTGTTAATCCAGATGGAATTGGTTTAAGAATAGAGATTGTAATAGTTCTATTAGATTTTTTTTCTCCTTTTTTAGGCCACACATATCCAGAGTTAATTGCAACTGGTTGGCAAATAACATTTAGTTTTTCATAAATTCTCGATGCACCTTTTTTAAAAGATGGTCTTTCATCTGGAAGAACTCTAGTTCCTTGAGGAAAAATAATTAAAGGTCTATTAGAAATAGCCATCATTTTTGAAATATCATCAAAAAAACCCAAATTATCTTTTGTAACTTTATTTCTTTTTATTGAAATTGATCCTATTTTTTTTAAGTACCAACCAAATATTGGAATTAATAATAATTCTTTTTTTAGAATAAATACAGGTGAGTTAAAGATTGTTTGTAAATAAAAAGTTTCAAACATTGATTGATGAGATGCTGCTATAAAAAATTTTTCATTATTAATAATATTTTCTCTTCCCTTGATTGAAATTTTTACTGAAAGAACAAACCTTAAACAAAAACTAGCCCAATAGCCCATTAATTTACCTCCTATCAGAACAATTTGTTTAGGCAAAAAAAATGATGGTAAAAAAATTATCGAAATAAAAATAATTCCAGTGAAAAATAATATTGAAAATAAAAAGTTTCTTATCATTTTTGTCAAAAGCTAAATTATATCTTTATGCTTTTGTCTTTTTCTTATTACTGTAATTTTTGATCCCTTTATTAATAATTCTACTGGTTTGGGTCTTAAATTATAATTTGAACTAAGTGACATTCCATAGGCTCCCACATCACATATTGCTATTAACTCTCTTTCTTTCAAAACTTGAAACTTTTTTAATGTAACAAATTTATCTGTACTTTCACAAATAGGCCCTACAAATTCATATGGTTTTTTAGATGTTTTGTTAGATTTTGTAACAGGTAAGGTTTTGTGAAACGCACCATACAAAGCAGGTCTCATTAAATCATTCATTGCAGCATCTAAAATAATAAATTTTTTACTTCCGCTATCTTTTATATAAATTATTTTTGATACTAATGTACCAGTATCACCAATAATTGATCTACCTGGCTCAAATATAATTTTAACTTTATGTTTTCTTAAAAATTTAAGAATGGCTGTGTTGTATTTTTTATAATTAAGTTTTTTATTTTTATCAGTGTAAGTAATACCCATACCTCCCCCTAAATCTATAAATTCAAATTTATGATTTGTTTTATTAAGAATTTGACTAACTGCTTTAAGCATTTTTTCGTAAGGCCTATGGTCTAAAATTTGACTACCTATGTGAACGCTTAGACATTTTAAATCAATATTTTTTGAATTTTTGCAATAATTTATAATTTCAGAAAATGTATTTTTATTTACACCAAATTTATTTTCTTTTCTCCCGGTAGATATTTGACTTAATGTTTTTGCATCTGTATTAGGGTTTAGCCTTACACCAATTTTTATTTTTTTATTTTTTGATTTTGCTATTCGATTTATTTCTTTTATTTCACTTAAAGACTCAGCATTAATAAGCAAAATTTTTTTATCAATAGCAAAGCTGATTTCACTTGTTGTTTTACCAACACCAGAGAATACTATTTTGCTTGGATTAATTCCTGCTTTTAGTGCCATCATCAGTTCCCCTACTGAAACAACATCAGCACCTAATCCAAATTTTTTGATTTCTCTAATTATATTAACATTGGTGTTGGATTTGACCGCAAAGCAGATGAGTGGTGAAAAGGATCTAAAGTTTTTTTTAAAATTATTAATATTTTCTTTTAATTTAGAATAAGAATAAGAATAAAATGGAGTTCCAAATTTATTTGCAATTTTTTGGAGACTAATTTTTTCTATTGTTAATCTTCTATTTATGTATTTCATTAAGTTAAGTTAATTGAAACTTCTTTTATTTCTGCTTTTTTATCTGGATCTATGTATTTAGGATCACCTTTCTTCCCACAAGAAATAACTGCACAAAATAACAATATAATTAAAGTAAATTTTCTAATCATTTTTCTTTTTTATATTTCATTATCATTTTTTTAATATTATCAAAAGAAGTTCCACCATATGATTTTTTCGAATTAATTGAATTTTTTAAATTAAATACTTTTAATACGTCATCTTTAAGTTTAGGTTCAATTTTTCTTAATTCCTCTAGAGTCAATTCAGTTAATTTCTTTTTTCTTTTTTCGGCAAAATTTACTATTGTTGCAGTTTTTTGATATGCTTTTCTAAAAGACATTGAGTGATTATTTACAAGATAGTCAGCTAAATCAGTTGCTGTAATGTATCCAGAATTAGCAAGTTCTAACATTCTACTCTTATTTGGATTGCAATTTTTTAGTACTTCATCAAAAATTTTTAAACAATTATTAAGATTATCGTTTGATTTAAAAACAATTTCCTTATCGTCTTGTAAATCTTTAAAATAAGACAATGGTAAGCCTTTTAAAATTGTAAGCATCGAAAATAAATTTCCATAAGCGCTTCCTGATTTTCCACGCAAGTACTCTAAAAGATCAGGATTCTTCTTTTGTGGCATTATCGATGATCCAGTAACAACTTTATCAGATAAATTGATTAAGTTAAAACCATCAGAGTTCCAAATAATTAACTCTTCAGCAATTCTAGAAATATGCATAGCACACACAGATGAAGCGTATAAAAAATCTAAAACAAAATCTCTATCTGAAACTGTGTCTATAGAATTATTTGTAGGTATTTTAAAACCAAGTTTTTTGGTAGTATAATTTCTATCTATATTAAACGATGTCCCTGCTAAAGCTGCAACACCTAAGGGATTTTCATTTAAACTATTTAAATTATTAGAAAATCTCTTTTTGTCTCTGTTAAACATTTCTACATAAGACATTAAATAATGTGCAAAAGAGATAGCCTGAGCATTTTTAAGATGTGTAAATCCAGGCATAATAGTTTCAACATTTTTTTCAGCTAACTTGATTGTGCTCTTAATAACTTTATCAATATTTCTATTTATTTTGTTGGTCGAATTTTTCATCCAAATTTTAAAATCAGTAATTACTTGATCATTTCTTGATCTTGCAGTGTGAACATAGCCAGCTTCTTCACCGATAATTTGAAAAAGTCTTTTTTCGATATTAATATGAATATCCTCATATTTTTTATTAAACTCAAATTTATTTTTTGCGATTTCCTTATCAATTTTTTCCAGCCCATAAATAATTTTATTTTTTATTTTAAATGAAATTATTTTTTGTTTAAAAAGCATTTCAACATGAGCAATTGATCCCTGGATGTCTTCTTTGTAGAGCCTTTTATCAATATCTATTGAATTACCGACTTTTTGAAACAAACTTGATGCATTTTTTTTTATCCGTGAGTTCCAGATTGCTTGGTTGTTTTTATTTTTTGCCATGATATTTAATTATACCTATTTAACATGAGATTTTTAATAATATTTATTTTTTTGATAACAAATGTTGTAGCTGAAGAGCTACCCGGAATTAAAAATATTGTTATCCATAAAGTACCAAAAACATATGATAATGTTATTTTTTTAGACAAAAAAGATCAAAAAATTAATATCAATGAATATAGAGGCAACTTATTGGTATTAAACTTTTGGGCAACTTGGTGTGAACCTTGCAAAGAAGAAATGCCATCGTTAGACAAACTTCAAGCTAATCCAAAATTAGATAAAATTAAAATTTTTGCAATCAATATTGGTAAAGAAAATTTAGATAAAGTTAATAAATTTTTTATAGATTTTAATATTAAAAATTTTGAACCTTATTTTGATTCCCCTACTACGTTAGCAAAAATGTTTTCTTTAAGAGGTGTTCCTACATCAATTCTAATAAATAAAGAGGGTCAAGAATTTGCAAGAATAATAGGTTCAATTGATTTTGAGGATAAAAATTTTGTTAATTGGATAAAACAATATAACTAATTTTTAAAAAAATAAGCAAAGCCAACTAAAGCAATAATTGCAATAAACTGTAATATAACTCTTAACTGCATTAATTTATTTGAATATTTCTTACTTGTCTCTCCTCCCTTAAAAAGAGTTCCTATACCTAAGATTAAAACTATTCCAACAGCTATCAAAAGGGCGATTGATAAAATTTTTACTAATATTCCTGAAATCATTTTTTTATTTTAGATTGTGTTTTGACATAAAAAACATAATTTATCTACTATGACATTTTGCCTAGATTCCATAATAATTAAACCAGAAAATGGTGTTGAAATTAAAAATGCAATTATTTTGCTTCATGGTTATGGAGGTGATGGAAAGGATATTAGCATGTTATCTTTAAACTGGAAGAGACATATGCCTAATACAGTCTTCATTTGTCCAAATGGTCACGAGCCATGTGCTATAAATCCTTCCGGTTATCAATGGTTTGATTTAACTAAAGAGGATTCTGATTACATATTAGAGCAATCATTTAAAGCTGAAGAAGTCTTAAAAAAATTTATTAATGAAATAAAAAAAGAGTTTAAGTTATCAAATAATCAAATATGTTTATCAGGATTCAGCCAAGGATGCATGATGTCTATAAATGTTGGTCTTACATTTAGAGAAAATTTTTTATGTATAGTTGGTTTTTCTGGAAAGATAATAAATCAAAATGATTTAAAAAATAGAATCAAAAATAAAACTGAAACATTACTTATACATGGTGAGGCTGATCAAATTGTCCCATCTATCCATTTACTTGAAGCAAAAGATTTTTTAATTAGAAATAATGTTAAAGTTGATACACTATTAATAAAAAATTGTGATCATCATATTCCTATTGAAGCATCAAGTACAGCTTTAAATTTTATTTTAAAAAAATTTAATATCTCTTATTATTGATAAAATTGTTCAACTAAGTTAAAATTAAATTAATGAATGACTTTATTGAACAAAATGTTTCATTAGAAAAGTGCCCTGCATTAGTCCTCAATGCAGATTATAGACCCTTGAGTTACTACCCTTTATCTTTGTGGTCATGGCAGGATACAGTTAAATCTGTTTTTCTGGATCGAGTTATTATTGTTAGTAATTATGACAGAACTATTAGAAGTCCATCATTTAATATGAAATTACCAAGTGTTATCGCATTAAAGGATTATATTGTACCTCAAAGCAAACCAAGTTTTACTAGATTTAATGTATTTTTAAGAGATAAATTTTCCTGTCAATATTGTGGAAGCAATGAAGAGTTAACTTTTGATCATTTATTACCTAGATCAAAAGGGGGTGAAACTAATTGGGATAATGTTGTAACAGCTTGTTCTGCATGTAATGTAAAAAAGGGTGGAAAACTATTAAAACATTCAGGTATGAAATTACATCAGCACCCTTATCGACCATCAACGGAGGATCTGCATAAAAATGGCAAACATTTTCCACCAAATTTTTTACACAAAAGCTGGATGGATTACTTATATTGGGATGTAGAACTAGAGTCTTAAATTTTCTCAGAAATATTTATTGCAATTTTTGATCCAGTTTTAATTATTTTATCTAAAATAGAGTAAGGACCTACTTTTGTTGCACCCTTTTCATAAGCAGTATCTTTATGACTTAATTCATCTTCTCTAAATTTAATAATTTTTTTTTTAAGTTTTGGTTCACTTTTATCAAGTTGTTTTATTTGGTTTAAATAATGTTCATCTATAACTTCTTCAACAGAAGCAGTGCATAGCATAGCTGCTTTCTTTCCAAGCAAAGTTGAACCAAACCCTAATCCTACACCTAATAAATCCCATAAGGGTAAAAATTTTGTTGGTTTTATATTTCTTTTTTTAATTTCTTCTTCAAAATAATCAGAATGTTCTTTTTCGTGAACTTTCATTTCTTCAATTGTTTTTTTTAAAGCTTCATCTTTAACTAATGTGTTTAGAGCTAGCAACTGTCCTTCATAAATTTTAACAGCACCACGTTCTCCAGCATGATCAACTCTAATGAATTCTTCTATTTTCTTTTTACTTATTGTTGTCATAATTTAAATAAGTTTTTGTTGTAAAATAAACTATTAATATTGATATTATAATATTGTAGCTTGTAAGCGATAATCCTAAAACTTTAAATGTAACATCTTTGCAACTTACATTTTTTTCTTGCAATTGTCTCAATATGTCCTCTTTTGAAAGTAAATTAGAGCCATTTTTTAAATCACAAACTAATGATTCTTCAATAAAACCTTGCTCAATACCTAAATGATATAAAGATAAAATAGTAGCTACTAAAAAAATTAAAATAAGAGAAAGAATGAAGTATTTTTCAAGATAAATAAATTTGTAATTTAATACAATAATTAGTAATGCTAATATGTATGGAATTCTTTCCAGTATACATAAGTTACAAGGTTGATGACCTAGAATATATTCAATAAAAAATGCTGAAGCTAAAGCAATAATGCTGATTAAAAAAATTAATTTTAAGGTAATTGTTTTGTTAATCTCAACCATTAAATTTAAAAAATAAATAAATAATAATAAATATTATAACTATAATAATTCCAATTATGGTGAACCATTTTGATCCATGTTTTTCCATGTACTCTGTGAATAATTCTCCAAATCTATAAGATAAATAGGCAACTATAAAAAATCTTAGGCTTCTTGAAATTAAACTAACAATTATAAAAATAGGAAGATTAAAAGCAATTAAACCACTTGAAATCGTAAAAGCTTTATAGGGTAATGGAGTAAAGCCAGCTAAAAAAAGAATACTCAGCCATGCGAGGAATCCACTACCTTGAGACATGCTTAATTTTAAATTTTCAACTTTATTTTGATAACCATAAAATTCGATTAAATACATTGCTAAATCAAAAAATAAATAACCTATCAAATATCCAAAGATTCCTCCAAGAACTGAAAATATTGCTGCTATTAAAAATATTTTTAGATATTCCTTTTTTTTAGCGATAACCATTGGGATTATCATTGCATCTGGGGGTATAGGAAAAAAAGAACTTTCTATAAAAGATACAAGCCCTAAATAAAAATTAGAACTTTTATGTGCAGCTAATTCTAAACATTTTTTGTAAAGTGTTTGAAACATTTTTTGGTTTTAATATAAATTTAGTTCTTATACTATTTAAATATAATTTAATTAAATACCTAGGGCGAATGGCGGAACTGGTAGACGCGCACGACTCAAAATCGTGTTTCGTAAGAAGTGAGAGTTCGATTCTCTCTTCGCCCACCAAGTAACTATGAATTTAGATAATTTAAATAACTTAATCGAATTATTTGCTAATCAAGCAAATAAACAAAATAAAAAAGATATTTTTTTAGAATGGCTAAACCCAACCAATAAAAAAACATACACATGGGGACAAACTGAAAAGAATATTTTAAAATTATCAAAAGTCATTAAAGAAAATATAAAAGAAGGCGATAGATGTCTTTTAGTTTCGGAAAACAGACCCGAGTGGTTTGTTTCTGATTTATCTATAATGTTAGCTGGTGGAATTACTGTTCCAGCATATACAACATATATAGAAGATGATTATAAGTACCTGATAGAAGATTGTGAGCCTAGCTTAGTAATTGTTTCAAATAATGAAATATTAAAAAAATTAAATAATTCAATTAATGAAAAAGACTTTATCAAAAAGGTTATTACTTTAGATGAAAAAGCTAAGGTAACAAATAATTTAAATATAATTAACAAAGAAAAATATTTAGATTTTAACTTAATTATAAAAAATAATTTATTAGCAGAAGATAAAATTGAAAATAATAAGTTAAAAAGAAATTCTCCAGCATGTATCATTTATACTTCTGGAACCGGAGGAAATCCAAAGGGTGTAATTTTAAGTCACGGTGGAATTTTAAATAATGTTGTTGGATCGTGTGAAATTACAAAACCATTATTTAATTCAAGACCAGTATTTTTAACTTGGCTTCCGCTTTCTCATTCTTATGAGCACTGTCTTCAATTTGTACAGATAGCAGTAGGAGCTAGAGTATTCTATGCAGAAAAAATAGAAAAACTTTTAGAAAATATATCTGAAGCAAAGCCTACAATTATGGCAGCTGTCCCCAGGTTTTACCAAAACCTTTACAACAAAATAAACATGAATTTAAAAAAACAAAAGGGTTTTAAAGCAAAATTAATTGAAGCAACTCTTCGTCTGGGAAGAAAAAAACTATTAAATCAAAAAATGACTTTTAATGAAAAATTGCACGATTTTGTAGTTGATAAATTAGTTAGAAAGAAAATAAAAAAACAGTTTGGTGGAAATTTAAAAGCTTTCGTTTCAGGTGGTGGTGCTTTAGATAAAGAAATAGGTGAATTTTTAAATGCTATAGGACTACCGACACTTCAGGGATACGGCTTAACAGAAACATCACCAGTAGTAAGTTGCAATCCAATACATAAAATTAAAGTGGAAACCGTAGGACCTCCATTTAAAGGAAATGAAGTTAAAATTGCAGAAGACGGAGAAATATTAGTTAAAGGCGAAAATGTAATGCTAGGATATTGGAATAAAAAAGAAGAAACTGAGAAAGTAATTATAAATGGATGGCTTCATACTGGTGATATTGGAGAAATAGACCCGGATGATGGTTATTTAAAAATTACTGATAGAAAAAAAGATATTATAGTAAGTGCTGGAGGAGATAATATTTCGCCAGCTAAAATTGAAAATATGATTACAAATGAGCCAGAAATTGATCAATGTATGGTTTATGGTGATAAAAAAAATTATTTAGTTGCTTTAATAGTGCCTAATAAAGATTTTTTAAATGAAAAAGAAAAAATAAATAAAGTAATTGAAAAAATAAATACAAAATTGACTTTATTGGAAAAAATAAAAAAGATTCAATTAATAGATGAAAATTTTTCTATTGAAAATGGTTTAATGACACCAACAATGAAAGTAAAAAGAAAAAAAGTTACAGAAAAATATAAAAATCAACTAGAAAATCTTTATTAAATTATTTAAATAAATTGTTTATTAACCGCATAAACATTAACTAAATTAATTAAAAAAAGTTTTATAAAAATAAAAAAATTTAAAATAGTTTTTACAAAATTTAACTTTTAATTAAAGAATTGACATAACTTGTATAAAAAAATAAAAATATGATAACAGCGAATCATTTTGATTCGTTTAACTAAAAAGGGAGCTAAAGATGCCTAAGAAAAGAAAAAAAGCGGCAAAGAAAACTAAGAAAAAAGCTAAGAAAAAAGCTAAGAAAAAAGCTAAAAAAAGAAGAAGAAAATAGTAACTTAGTATTCTTTACAAAAAACGCTTCTCATTACAGTTTGTGTGAGAGGCGTTTTTTTTACTCGTCCATCGGTTCGTCGTTATCAGAAATTGGCTCGTCAACAGGTAATTCACTAGTTGGAGTTTTTGCAGTTGCTACTGGCTGGGGCTGCCCACCTAAATTTCTTTTCAGTGCTTTATCTAATTTTTTCTGAGTATCCTCTAAAGAAACATTTAAAACAATCTGAAATTCAGACAAAATTCTTTCATAAGCCTTTTCAAATAATTGTCTTTCACTATAAGACTGGTCAACCATAAGGTCATCACCCTTATTTAAATCTCTTACAACCTCAGCTAATTCATATATTTTTCCAGAAGATATTTTCGCCTCATATTCTTGTGCTCTTCGACTCCACATTGATCTTTTAATTTTTGGTTTACTTTTTAATATTGAAATGCATTTGTTTACCTGATTGATAGTTGCTAACGGCCTCAAGTGAGACTGTTTGTTTACAGGGACCATTCCATTAGCTTTATCCTTTTCAAATTTAATAACATATGTTTCAACATCAATTCCACCAATATTAATTTTTTTGAACTCAGTAATTTGGCCCACACCATGTTTTGGATAAACAACGTGATCTTTAATTTTGTATTCTCTTTTTTCAGTTTCTTGTTTTTTAACTTTTTTTATTTCAGGTTTAACTTCATTAGTTTTTGAAATTCTTAAATTATCTACTTTTGTTTCAGCTGCTGTTTCTGCAACTTTAACAGTTTTTTTTATTTTGTTTGATTTAGGTTTGACTTTTTTAGCAACTTTTTTGGTTTTTTTTGAAATTATTTTTTTAGCTTTTTTTGCTTTTACATTTTTTTTTGTTTTGACAACCTTCTTTTTAAATACTTTTTTTTTCACTTTTTTGTCTGTTTTGCCTTTAAAGATTTTCTTTAAAATATTTTTCGTACTTATTTTGCTCATTTTTAAATTCTTCATGATCCGCTGGTGGATCTTTTTTTTCATTTATGTTGGGCCAGATTTCAGAGTATTTTTTATTTATCTCCAACCATTTTTCACTTCCAGGTTCAGTGTCTGCTTTGATGGCATCGACAGGGCATTCTGGCTCGCAAACGCCACAATCTATACACTCATCGGGTTTAATTACAAGCATATTTTTACCTTCATAAAAGCAATCAACTGGGCACACATCAACACAGTCTGTTAATTTGCACTTAATACATTTGTCGTTAACTATGTATGTCATTCTGAATTTTTTTTAATTTTTTCTTTAATATCGCCCATTGTTTTATTGTCAATATAAAGCAATCCCGCAAGTCGTCTCATTAAATTAGTTTCATATATATCAGCATTTTTGTTTGAATAAATTATAGACCATAAAGCTTCTACTATTTTAATTTTCTCTTGCTCAGGCAGATTTTTTACCTCTCTAGTAAAATCTAAAATTTGATTTGAGCTTTCTTCAATTAATTTTGCTTCTTCAATTGTTTTAGAAATATTTTCATCTTTCACACCTAGTTCATTAAGTGTTTTCTTAATAATTTCTTCCTCTTTATCTGTATAGTTTTCATCTATTTTAGCGGCATGAATTAATAAAGCACAAACTTTTGTGAGGAAATTATTATTTTTTGTTTCTTCTTTTTTAAAAAACATTTTAATTTAAATTTAAATTCTTTAATATTTTAAATGGATTTTCGTTTGAGATCTTCTTTTTAGTAATTTTTGTAAATTTCTTAATAGGACTGTATTTGAAAAATGTTTCATTTTCTTTTTCAAATATTTTATAATTCATTTTTTGAAGTAATTTTTTAAAATTATCTTTACTACATCCTAAAAGATTTAACATTTCAGGAACCAATTTTATTTCAGAATTTTCCTTTGAACTAGAATTTATTATTAATACAAATAATCTTTCCAAAATATCAATTCTTACAAAAAAATTATCAAATCTTTCAAATCCACACAAAAGCATAAAGTTTTTATTTTTTATTTCTTTGTCGTCTAAAAAATTCAAACCAAAGGTAGGTGGTTTTAAATTATGAAATTTTTGATAAAAATTTTTCCACAATAATGTTCGCAAAGATACTGCTTCGGGTTTAATTAATTGATAAAGGAAAACATGGTATCTACCGAACTTTACCCCTAAGTCTCTAAGAATTTTTCTTTCATTTTGTTTTAAGTTTTTTAGGTATTCAGAAACTTGATCTCGTTTTAATACTCCATTATTTTCATATAGTTGGTATGCCAGTGCTTTAATTGATGAATTATTTTCTTTTATATTTTTTAAATCAATTAAACTTTTAAGTACGTTATTTATTTTTAAATGTATCCATTTGTTAATATAGTCGTTTAAATTTTGTTTATTTTTTTGTCCGATAATATCATCAACGATTAAATCAAAATTTGGATTTAAATAATCACTACCTGTTGTTAATTTAGCAATTGGAAAATCATTCCAGTAAATTTTAAAATCTTCATTTAAACTAATTAATCCCGTATCAATTATTGATTGTACACGTTTTTCTAATTCCGGACCAATAGTTTGCCTTGCAGCTTTTTTTAAAGACTTAATGTCAGTTTCTAAAGCACCTTTTTTTAGATCTAGTTCTAATTTAAGTCCTTTAATCTTTCCAATAAATTGATCATCAATTTTAACGTCATTGTTTTGTAAAATTTCAGTTTTAAATTCCATATCTTGTTTTAAACCCCTAGCGAGCACACTTGCTCTTTTGTCGATAAAAGTTTTAGTAAGTTCTTCATGCAATCTGTCTGAAAGTCTATCTTCTAAGTGTTTAGTTTTTTCTATCCAATAACTTTGATTTTCTACCCAATTATTTTTATTTGAAACATATGACCAAGTTCTTACATTTGCAATTCTATTTGATAAAGAATCTACATTTCCATCTAGTTTATCAAGTTTCATTAGCTGTAATCTCATATAATCTTCAGAAATTAGTCCTTTTTTGCCAGTTAAAAATTTAAATACATTTCCAATAACCTCAAAATGATTTCCGTAAGTTTTTTTAACAAAATCAGGTATTTGGCAACATTCCCATAAGAGCATTAAAGTTTTCTTATCAAATCCTCTATCTAAAATTTTTTGATCTTTTAAAAAATATTTAAGTGCTTTTTCATCCTCACATTCGTGAATTTTTCTTAGCCATTCCACCTGAGGTTTCTCTTCTAAACTTTTAATTAAACTAATTGGGTTATTGAAATTAAGATTTGAATTTCTCCAAAACAAAGTTCTAATTTCTTCAAATTTATGATTTTCTAATAATTCTACCTCTTCTGGAGATATTTCTTTACAATCACCAGTAATGCCGAAACCTCCATCGTTTAGGTATCGACCAGCTCTACCGGCTATTTGACCTATTTCAGATAAATTTAATCTTCTTAACTTTTTTCCATCAAATTTCTTAACATTTGAAAAATAAACAAAATCTAAATCCATGTTAATTCCCATCCCAATTGCATCTGTTGCAACTAGGAAATCAACATCTCCAGATTGATATAATTCAACTTGAGCATTTCTTGTTTTTGGACTTAGTGATCCCATTACAATAGCGGCACCACCCTTTTGTCTTCTAATTAACTCAGCAATGGCGTAAACCTCCTCTGCTGAAAACGCAATGATTGCTGTTTTTCTGTCAATTCTCGATATTTTTTTATGACCAGTGTAGGTAAGTTTAGATAGTCTTTCTCTATTTATAAATTCAATATCTCCATCTAATTTTGAAATAATATTTTTAATGGTACTTGAGCCCATCAGCATTGTAAGTTTTTCTCCCCTCATATTTAAAAGTCTATCGGTAAAAATATGACCTCTTTCATGATCAGAGCACATTTGAATCTCGTCTACGCCAACAAACTCAAGATGTTTGTCAATTGGCATAGACTCCACTGTGCATAAAAAATATTTTGCATTAGATGGGATTATTTTTTCTTCTCCAGTTATAAGTGCAACTTTATCTAAACTTATTTTCTTGATTACTTTGTCATATACTTCTCTTGCAAGTAATCTAAGTGGAAATCCAATCATGCCACTCTCAAAAGAAAGCATGGTTTCGATAGCAAGATGGGTTTTGCCAGTATTTGTAGGACCGAGAACAGCTGTAATTTTATTTCTAGTCATTTCTATCTTTTGTGCTTCTTTTTTTTTACCTACCAGATATTGTTACTGCTAAAGAACAAAAATAGACTAAAACATGACCGAATCGGAGGGTAAAAAGTTCTCATTTTCTTTTAAATGTTAGTGAGATTATCATAAATAAGATTAATTCTATAATAGTAATTTAATTTAATAAAATGAGTAAAAAACTTTGGCAACCTTCTCTAATTGTAAAAAAAAATTCAAATTTATTTGCTTTTGAAAATTACATTTCAAAAAAATTAAAAGTAAAATTTAATAGAAATTATAAAAAATTATTAAATTGGAGTATTAAAAATTCACCAGAATTTTGGAGTAAATTTTGGGATTTTAGCAAAATTAAGGGAATTAAAAGTAATAAAAATTTTAGAAAATCAAAGACTTTTTATAAAAATTTATTTTTACCAGGTAGCAGACTAAATTTTGGTGAAAATTTATTATCTAAAAACAACAATGAAAAAGCAGTAACCTTTATTAGTGAAAATGGATTTAGAGAGGAAAGATCTTGGAGACAATTAAATTTAAATTCTAATAAAATTTCAAATTTTCTAAAAAAAATAAATATTAAAAAAGGAGATAGAGTAGCGGCCTATATGCCAAATACTATTCAAACTGTTGAAGCATTCATTGCTACAACATCCCTGGGGAGTATTTGGTCCTCTTGTAGTCCTGATTTTGGCTCTAAAGGTGTTATAGAAAGATTTTCTCAAATTAATCCAAAAGTTTTATTCATCACTGATCAGTATTTTTATAATGGAAAAAAAATAGATGTTTTAAATAGACTTCCAGAGATTTTAAAATTAATCCCATCAATTAAAAGTGTTGTAATTAGTAGCTATCCTGGAAAAAAGTTTATTAAAAATAAATATAAATTTAAAAAAATTAATTTATTTAAATGGAATGAATTAATGCAAACTAATGTTGAAAAAATTGATTTCAAAAGATTTGATTTTGAAACAGAGTTAGCAATTTTATATTCAAGCGGAACTACTGGAAAACCCAAATGTATTTGTCATAGATCTGGTGGTGTTTTAATTCAGCATATGAAAGAACATCAATTACATTGTAATATTAAAGAAAACGATAACGTTTTTTACTTTACTACATGTGGATGGATGATGTGGAATTGGCTAGTTAGTTCATTAGCCTCTAAGGCTTCTATTGTTCTGTTTGATGGATCTCCAATGTTCAAATCACCAGATTTACTCTTGAAAATAGCACAAAGAGAAAGAATAACTTTATTTGGTATAAGTGCGAAGTATGTAGACGCTTTGAGAAAGTTTAAGCCAAAATTAAATTATAAATTCAAACTAAATAAATTAAGAACAATTTGTTCAACTGGCTCACCTCTCTCAAAGCAAAGTTTTAAGTACGTTTATAAGCATATTAAAAAAAATGTACACTTGTCATCTATTTCTGGTGGTACTGATATTGTTTCATGCTTCGTGTTAGGAAATTTATATCAGTCAGTAAATATAGGGGAAATACAAAACAAAGGTTTAGCTTTAGATGTAGATGTCTTCAATGACAAAGGAAAGTCTTTAAAAAATATTAAAGGAGAGCTTGTTTGTAAAAATCCTTTCCCATCAATGCCTTTAAAGTTTTGGAATGATAAAAAGGACATTAAATACAAGAATGCATATTTTAATAGATTTAAAAATATATGGCATCATGGTGATTATGCAGAAATAAAGAATAATGGTGGGTATATAATTCATGGTAGATCAGATACAACTTTAAATCCGGGAGGTGTTCGGCTTGGAACAGCTGAGATATATTCAGAGGTTGAGAAGTTTAAAGAAATAAAAGAATCTATCGTTGTAGGACAATCTTGGGATAATGATGTTAGAATAGTTTTATTTATTGTAATGAGCAAAAATTTTTTATTAACAAAAAAATTAATTAATAAAATAAAATTACAAATAAAAAAAAATGTATCCCCTAGGCATGTTCCTAGTAAAATTATTGTTGTTAAAGATATTCCTCGAACAAAAAGTGGTAAAATAGTTGAACTAGCGGTTAAAAGTACAATAGAAGGAAGTGAAATTAAAAATATTGAAGCTTTAGCTAATCCAGAATCTCTTGAACAATATAGCAAGATAAAAGAATTAAATATCTAAATATATAAAATTAACCACCAGGTCCTAAATTAGAAGGTTTTATTTTTATAATTTTCCATACACCAGATGCAGAAGTAATTATTTTATCATTACACTTTAGTTCACAAAATAAGAAGACAAGAGTATTGGTTTTTTTTAAAATTTTTGTATTACCAATAATTTCATCTCCAACTTTTGAAGCACCTATAAATTTTATATCTAAAGAAATGGTTACACATGGAGCATTTCCAGCCGCTCTGTGTGCAGCCGTTCCTGCACCTGCATCTATCAATGCAGATAAATAGCCACCGTGAGTTATTCCTGCAGCATTTAAATGATTTTCAGTAATTATAGACTTAAATTCATATTCATTTTCTGAAAGAGATCTAAATAAAACACCTCCATTGTGTTTCATAAATCCAGGTTTAATACTTATTTGTTCAAATTCTTTGCTCATAATTTTTTATAATACAAAAGTTAAGATTAATAAAATAATTAAAATAATTATAAAAAAATATATTACTGATTTTTGCAAAGATACTTTTAAAAGCCAATCAAACATTTCCATTTCCTTTTTGGTGGACCGCCCAGAACTCGAATCTGGAATCTCCCGGTTCGTAGCCGAGCGCCTTATCCAATTTGGCCAGCGGTCCTCATACTATTTTTCTAAACATACCAAAGTTACTGCATTTTTTGATTTTATTAACAAATTTTGTTAAATAAAAATACAGCTTTGCACAAAAAAACTAATTAATGTGATAAAATAACATTAAACATACTTTTATTTGGGTATATAAACACTCTTTATAAATGAGTGAAAAAATACTTGTACCTGACATTGGCGACTTTGAAAATGTTGAGGTTATAGAGATACTTGTAAAACCTGGTGATCAAATTAAAGAAAATGACTCAATAGTTACAATTGAAAGTGACAAATCAAGTGTTGAAATTCCTTCTACTGTCTCTGGAAAAGTAGATAATGTAGCAGTTAAAGTTGGTGACAAAGTTTCTAAGGGAGATTTATTGCTCAATCTTACATTATCATCAAAAACATCATCTGAAATCACTCTTCCAAAAGATACAGAGAATATTATTAAACAAGCTGAAGAAGCAATGGCTGAAAAAAAAGAAGAAAAAGAAATTATTAGAGAACCAGTAGTAGAGAAAAAACAATCTACAATTCAAGTTGTTAATGGTTCTGATATCGATCCACTCGAAACTCAAGATTGGTTGGATTCTTTGTCTGCGGTAATTTCCAAAGATGGAAATCACAGAGCCCATTTTTTGATAAAAGAATTAATTAATAAGGCTTATCGCGAAGGGGCAAATATTCCTTATACTCAAAATACTCCATACATCAATACAATACCTCCTGAGGCTGAAGTAAAGTCTAGTGGTGATCAAAATATTGAAAGAAGAATTAGATCGTTAATTAGATGGAATGCAGCCGCGATGGTCGTACGTGCAAACAAAAAATATCCTGAGCTTGGTGGTCACATTGGTACATTTGCTTCTGCTGCAACATTATATGATGTTGGGATGAATCATTTTTGGAGAGCAAAAAATAACAAATTTGGTGGAGATTTAATTTATTTTCAAGGACACAGTGCTCCAGGAATGTATGCAAGAGCATTCTTAGAAGGCCGTTTAAATGAAAAACAACTTGATAGTTTTAGACAAGAGGTAAAGCCTGGAGGTTTATCTTCATATCCACACCCTTGGTTAATGCCAAAATTTTGGCAGTTCCCGACAGTATCTATGGGGTTAGGTCCGATGCTTGCTATATATCAAGCTAGGTACATGAAATATTTAATCAACAGAGGTTTGATTAAAGATGAAGGAAGAAAAGTATGGGCCTTTTTAGGTGATGGAGAAATGGATGAGCCAGAGTCTATGGGAGCAATTGGATTAGCTGCAAGAGAAAATTTAGATAATTTAATCTTTGTAATAAACTGTAATCTTCAAAGATTAGATGGTCCAGTTAGAGGTAATGGAAAAATTATTCAAGAGCTTGAGGGAAGTTTCAGAGGATCGGGATGGAATGTAATCAAAGTTATTTGGGGATCATATTGGGATTCATTAATTGCAAATGACAAATCTGGTCATTTAGTAAAAGCTATGAATGAGACAGTCGACGGTGAATATCAGGCAATGAAAGCTAGGAATGGTGCATACGTGAGAGAAAAATTTTTTGGAAAATACCCTGAAACTCTAGAACTAGTATCAAGCATGTCAGATACAGATATTTGGAGACTTAATAGAGGTGGTCACGATCCTCACAAAGTTTTTGCTGCATATGATAAAGCGACCAAACATGAGGGAAGTCCGACAGTGATAATTGCAAAAACGATTAAAGGTTATGGAATGGGAAAATCAGGAGAAAGTGTAAATACTACTCATCAAACCAAAAAATTAGATGTTGATGACTTGATGTACTATAGAGATCGATTTGATGTTCCCTTAACAGATGAACAGGTGAGAAATATTGAATACTTTAGGCCTGACGAAAAATCTCCAGAAATAAAATACATAAAAGAAAAAAGAATTAAATTAGGTGGATATATACCCGAACGTTCGACTTTTGCTAAACCAATCAAAGCACCCTCAAAAGATATTTTTGATTTCATGAAAGTATCAACTGGTGAAAAAGAAATGTCTACTACTATGGCACTTGTGAGAATGTTAACAAATTTATTAAGGGATAAAAACATATCTCCTAGACTGGTTCCTATTATTCCTGACGAAGCACGAACGTTTGGCATGGAAGGATTTTTTCAAAAAATAGGGATTTATGCACACGAAGGACAAAAATATGAACCTGAGGATGCAGCTCAATTAAGCTCTTATAGAGAAGATAAAAGTGGTCAAGTTTTAGAGGAAGGTATCAATGAAGCAGGTGCTATGTCTTCATGGATTGCAGCTGCCACCGCATATACTAATCATGATATTGAAATGATCCCAATTTATATTTTTTATTCAATGTTTGGTTTCCAAAGGGTAGGAGATCTAGCTTGGGCAGCCGGTGATAGTCAAGCTAGAGGATTTTTAGTGGGTGCAACAGCTGGGAGAACTACATTAGCTGGAGAAGGTTTACAACACCAGGATGGGCACAGTCATTTAATAGCATCAACTATTCCAAATTGTGTAACTTATGATCCTACATTTCATTATGAATTAGCAGTTATTTTTCGAGAAGGTCTTAAAAGAATGCATGAGAAAAATGAGAATGTTTTCTATTACATTACAACAATGAATGAAAACTATTCACACCCAGAAATGCCAAAAGATAAAAATTGTGAGGAAGGCATTTTAAAGGGCATGTATAAAATAAAAGAATTTAACAAATTCAAAAAAACTAAAATCCAACTTTTAGGATCAGGAACAATCTTAAGAGAAATGATGTCTGCTGCAGAGATTTTACAAAATGATTATCAAATTGACAGTGAGATATGGAGTGTAACAAGTTTTAATGAATTAAGAAAAGATGGAATGGAGGTAGAAAGGCATAACCTTTTGAACCCAGATAAAGAACCAAAAAAATCTTATGTTGAACAATGCTTAGGCAAAACTGAAGGCCCAATAATGGCTGCATCTGATTATATGAGAATGAATTCAGATCAAATCAGACCTTATACTAATAAAAGCTTTTATTCATTAGGAGCAGATGGTTTTGGAAGAAGTGATACAAGAAAAAATTTAAGAAAATTTTTTGAGGTAGATAAAGAACATTTGGTTGCTTACGGTTTAAGTATTTTAGCAAAAGAACAGCTTATTGCTTCTAAACATGCAAAAGAAGCAATGAAGAAGTATAATATTGATACTAACAAACCAATGCCAACGAAATTATAATGTCAGAATCTGAAATTAAAGTACCTAATATTGGAGACTTTAAAGATGTTGAGGTTATTGAGGTATTAGTTGCCGAAGGTCAATCAATTAAAAAAAATGATGCCCTAATAACAATTGAAAGTGACAAATCTAGTGTAGAAATTCCGTCAAATTTAGAGGGTAAAATTAAAAATTTAAAAATAAAGGTGGGAGACAAAGTTTCAGAGGGCGACTTAATTTTAACTATAGAAAGTACTTCAGAAGTTAAGAGGGAAGAGGTTAAAGAAAAACCAAAAATTGAAAAAGAGTCTAAAAAAATTGAGGTAATAAAACCTGAAATCCAAGAAAAAAAATTATCTAAAAATAATATTTCAGATATTGCATCTGCAAGTCCAAAAGCCAGAAAATTTGCTAGAGAACTTGGTGTAAATATTAATCAAGTAGTTGGAAGTCAGAAAGATGGCAGAGTTGTTGAAGATGATATTAAAAGATTTGTCTCTATTAATTCAAAAAACGATGTTGTAGCAAAAGATAGTAAACCAGATAAAATAAAAAATGAATTTGAACATTCTGATTTTGGTGAAATAGAAATTAAAGATATACCAAGAGTTAAAAAATTATCATCGAAATATCTTACGAATTCATGGACAACAATTCCTCATGTTACAAATCATGATGAGGCCGATATAACAGAGATGGAAAGTTTTAGAAGTTCTTTAAAAGACATGTATACTAAAGAAAAAATTAAAATTACACCTCTAGCATTTATAATTAAAGCTTTAGTTGCATCTCTTAAGAAATTTCCTAGCTTTAATTCTTCAATCGACGAAATTGAGACTGGAAAAATGACTTTAAAAAAATATTACCATATCGGGATAGCAGTTGATACGCCAAATGGATTAATGGTTCCAAAAATAAGAAATGCAAATAACAAAAAAATTTCTCTGATAAGTAAAGAATTAAAAGAGGTAAGCGAACTTTGTAGAAATTTAAAAATTGATAAAAAAGAATTGTTTGGCGGCTCGATGACGATTACGAGTTTAGGTGGCATAGGAGGTTCATTTTTTACTCCTATAATTAATTATCCTGAAGTTGCTATATTAGGAGTAGGAAGATCAGAAAAAAAACAAATTTTTATGAATGGAAAGTTTCAAACTAGGACTATGCTGCCAATTTCTTTATCTTATGATCACAGAATTATTGATGGAGCAGAAGCAGCTAGGTTTAATAATGATCTAAAAGAAAACTTAGGTAAAAATTTTGCCTATAAGCTAGCTGTCTAATTAAAAATGAGTAAATCCATATCATTATTTAGTGCCTTACTGTGCACTTTTATTTGGGGAACAACTTTTATTGCCCAAGATACGGGTATGGATAATATTGGCCCTTTTACATTTAATGCTGTGAGGTTTTTTGTTGGTTTTATAGCCATAATTCCACTTATGATTTTATTTGAATTAAAAAATTTTAAATCAGAATTTAAATTAGATAAAAAAACTTTCATAATTTATTCATTATTAATTGGAATTTCTTTATTCTTAGGCTCAGCACTACAACAAGTTGCTTTGCTTTACACAGATGTTGCAAACGCTGCTTTTTTTACAATTTTTTATGTGCCAATGGTACCGATTATCATTTTTTTGTTTGGTAAAAAATCAATGCATTGGAGTGTATGGCCTTCTGTAGTTCTATGTTTAATTGGAGGATATTTATTAACAAATTTTCATGATGCAACAGTAAGATTAGGAGATACTTTAGTTGTTCTCGGAGCTCTATTTTGGAGCACCCATATCATTTTTACTGGGATCATTATAACTAAATACAATCTGCCACTTACTTTAGGAGCTGCGCAGACTTTAGTTGTGGCTATTTTTTCATTTATAATCGGAATTGTTTATGAAGAGTTTATTTTAAGTAATATTTTAATGGAAATTTATTCAATTTTATATGCAGGTATTTTATCTGGTGGATTTGCATTTGTATTACAAATTTATGCACAGCGTAACATTACTCCAGCACCTGCAGCTATAATTTTTTCCCTTGAAGGTGTATTTGCTACTTTAGCTGCTTGGTTTATTTTAAATCAAATTCTAGATGTTAATAATTTACTTGGATGCTTTTTTATTCTATGTGGAGTTCTTTTATCCCAATTACTACCTTTAGTTAAAAAAAAGTATATTTAGTAAATTAAATCAAATAAAAATAAAGCAATTACAATTCTATAAATTACGAACGCATTCATTGAAAATTTATTTATATAAATTAAAAAGAATTTAACTGTTAGAAAAGAAAAAATAAAAGAAGATATAATTGCGATAACAACTAGGTAATTAAACTGAATTGATTGCTCAAAAATATCTTTTAAGCTTAAGACACTAGCTCCAGCCAATGCTGGGATTGAAAGTAAAAAAGATATCTTACTTGAGTCTACTCTATTAAATTTTAAAATTCTTGCAGCTGTTATAGCAATTCCTGCCCTACTCACTCCAGGTACAAGAGAGAAAATTTGGAAAATACCTATAAATATTATTGATTGAAAATTTAAATTTGAAGAAATTTTTTTATCAAATCGATTTTTGTCTGAGATGTATAAAATTATTGCGAATATTAAAGTAGTCCAAGCAATGACTTCTAAATTTCTTAACTGATAAATTAAATTTGTACTATAAAGTATGTATCCAACAATTATTAATGGAATAGATCCTAATACAATTAAATTTAAAATTTTTTTATTTTTTCTGATATCAAACAATTCATCTTTAAAAAAATAAATTATAGCTATTAGTGAACCTAGATGGAGGCTGATATCAATAAGCAAAGAACTAGATTTAAATTCATATAAAGTAGAAACTAAAATTAAATGTGCAGAAGAACTAATAGGAAGAAATTCAGATATTCCTTGAATTGCAGAAAGAATTAAAACTTCTATAATATTTTGAAACATTGTTTCTTCGTAACTTATAAAGTATTTATTTAAAACAATTCGATTTAAGCATAATAGCTATGCAATAATTAAAAACGTGTTAATTGGCGGTAATAATTTGAAAATTAAGGTCAATGTATATGACCTATTTTATGCTTTATATACATAAATCAGGGTATATTTTGCCAAAAATTAAATAATATTATGCCCGATAAAATGCTCAAATTTGTTAAAATAGGTCAACAAACTCCACCTAAAAGAGAAGTTGATAAAAGAAAGAAAGATTTTAACGAAATTTATGACGAGTATATCAATGAAAAAGCCAAAGAACAATCGAGTAGGTGTTCGCAATGTGGAGTACCTTTTTGCCAAGTTCATTGTCCTTTAAGTAATAACATTCCAGATTGGCTTAAACTGACAGCAGAGGGAAGATTAAAAGAGGCGTATGAATTATCCCAAAGTACAAACAATATGCCTGAAGTGTGTGGTCGAATTTGCCCACAAGATAGATTATGCGAAGGAAATTGTGTAATTGAACAGTCTGGTCATGGAACAGTAACTATCGGATCAGTAGAAAAATATATTACAGATAATGCTTGGGCTGAGGGCTGGGTAAAACCAATTAAGGTAACAAATGAAAAAAATCAAAGTGTAGGAATTATAGGAGCAGGTCCTGCTGGTTTAGCTGCTGCAGAACAATTAAGAAAAAATGGATATAAAATTACTGTCTACGATAGATATGATAGAGCAGGAGGATTATTAATTTATGGAATTCCAAATTTTAAATTAGAAAAAGAAGTTGTAGAGCGAAGAACAAAACTCTTAAAGGATGGAGGAATTGAATTTGTTCAAAATTTTGAAGTTGGTAAGGATGCAAGCTTAGATCAATTGAGAAAAAAACACGATGCAATTTTAATTGCAACAGGAGTTTATAAAGCAAGAGAAGTAAACTTACCTGGAAATGATCTTGATAATATTTTTCCTGCAATGGATTTTTTAACAGCATCTAATAAAAAAGGTCTAGGAGATGATGTTGAGTTGTTTGATAAAGGAATTTTAAATGCAGAGGGTAAAGATATTGTTGTAATCGGTGGAGGTGACACAGCAATGGATTGTGTAAGAACTTCTATAAGACAGAATGCAAAATCTGTTAAATGTTTGTATAGAAGAGATAAAGAAAATATGCCAGGATCTGCTAGAGAAGTTGCAAATGCAGAAGAAGAAGGTGTTGAGTTTGTTTGGTTATCAAGTCCTAAAGAATTTAAAGGTACAAATAAAGTAGAAAAAATAATTGTAGATCAAATTAAACTAGGTGATCCAGACGAGACAGGAAGAAGAAAGCCACAAGTACAAGAAGGCTCAAGTTACGAAACAAAAGCAGATATGGTTATCAAAGCACTAGGTTTTGATCCTGAAGATTTACCAAATTTATTTGATAGTAGTGAATTACAAGTAACAAAGTGGGGAACTATTAAAACAGATTTTGATACTATGGAAACAAATTTAAAAGGAGTGTTTGCTGCTGGTGATATAGTTAGAGGAGCTTCATTAGTTGTTTGGGCGATAAAAGATGGAAGGGATGCAGCAGCTTCAATTAAAACTTATCTAGAGAGTAAATCTAAAGTGGAAAAAAGAGTGGCTTAATGGAAAATTATAAAAAAAACCTTCACCTTTTAAAAGAAAATAATGTTTATTCAGAAGACATGGAGCATGATGCTTGTGGTGTTGGTATAATTGCATCAACTGAAGGTAAAAAATCTCGTAAAGTTGTAGAGTATGGTATTGAGGCATTAAAAGCAGTTTGGCATAGAGGTGCTGTAGATGCCGATGGAAAAACTGGTGATGGAGCTGGGATTCATGTTGAAATACCAAAAGATTTTTTCATTGAAAAGATAGAAGTGACAGGACACACACATGACAATTCTGAAATATGTGTGGGAATGATATTTCTACCTCGGAATGATTACGCAGCACAAGAAAGTTGCAAAACTATTGTTGAAAGTGAATTAACAAAAAATGATTTTAGTATTTATGGCTGGAGACAAGTTCCAGTTAATCCAAAAGTTTTAGGAGAAAAGGCATTCCAAACAATGCCTGAAATTATTCAAGTATTGTTTAAACCTTATGATCCAGAATTAACAAATAAAGATTTAGAAAGAAAAATTTATGAAACTAGAAGAAAGATAGAAAATGAGGCTTTTAAAAAGTCTTTAAACAATTTTTATATTTGTTCATTGAGTTCTAAATCTATTATTTACAAGGGAATGTTTTTAGCTGAAGCTATCTCAGATTTCTACCTTGATCTAAAAGATGAGAGATTTGTTTCAAGGTTTGCTATTTTTCATCAAAGATTTTCAACAAACACAGCACCTAGCTGGAATTTAGCTCAACCCTTTAGAGCTATAGCGCATAATGGAGAAATTAATACTTATAGAGGAAATAAAAATTGGATGAAGGTTCATGAACAAGAGATGAAAAGTCCCCTTTTTGATGATGTTGAAAACTTAAAACCTGTTATACAACAGGGAGCATCAGACTCTGCTGCCTTAGACAATGTTTTTGAATTATTAAATATATCTGGTCAGCCTGCGCCTTTGGCGAAGCTTATGTTAGTTCCAGACGCATGGTCTAAAAAAAATAAAACTCTACCAAAAGATCACCAACAATTATTTAATTTTTTAAACAGTACTATGGAGCCATGGGATGGACCAGCAGCTATTGCTGGAACTGATAATGAGTGGGTTATAGCTGCAAATGATAGGAATGGATTAAGACCTTTAAGATACGCAATTACGAAAGATAAATTATTATTTGCAGGTTCTGAAACAGGAATGATTGAATTAAATGAAAAAAGAATTTTGTCAAAGGGAAGATTGGGTCCTGGGGAAATAATTGGAGTTAGAATAGAAAAAGGTAAAGTATTTACTAACAAGCAAATAAAAGATTATTTAGCCAAAGAATATAAACACTTTAATTCACAAATTATCGACCTAGATGATAAGTTAACCATTTCAGATGAAAAAAATTCTTTTTCGGGAGATGATTTAAGAAGAAGGCAATATACTTTTGGAATAAGTTTAGAAGACCTTGAGCTCATACTGCATCCTATGGCAGAAGATGCTAAAGAAGCAACTGGATCTATGGGTGATGATACACCATTGGCTGTTTTGTCAGATAGATATAGACCATTATACCATTTTTTTAGACAGAATTTTAGCCAAGTCACCAACCCACCAATAGACTCTTTAAGAGAAAACAAGGTTATGAGTTTGAAAACAAGATTTGGAAATCTTGGAAATATTTTAAATTTTGATAATTTAACAAAGCAAAATATTTATGTTTTAAATAGTCCAATATTATCAAATTCACAGTTTGAAAAATTTATAAATTTTTTTGGCAATAACTCATCTATAATTGATTGTACTTTTTTTGAAGAAGAGACCTTGTTTGACTCAATTAAAAAAATTCAAAAAGAAGCTGAAATTGCAGTAAGACAGGGAGTTACTCAATTGATTTTAAGTGACAAAGAACTTTCTAGCTTAAAAATTCCAATACCAATGCTTTTAGCAGTTGGATCAATTAATTCGTTCCTCATTGAAAAAAAACTAAGAGGATATGTATCAATAAATGTACAATCTGGAGAAGCTTTAGATACACATTCCTTTGCAACCTTAATAGGAGTTGGAGCAACTACTGTAAATCCATATTTAGCATTTGATAGTTTATTCCAGCGCCATGAAAAGAAGTTGTTTGGAAAATTTAGCTTTGATGAATGTGTAGAGAGATACATAAAATCAGTAAACGCTGGTTTATTAAAGATCATGTCTAAGATGGGTATTTCAGTTTTAAGTTCTTATAGAGGTGGATGTAACTTTGAAACCGTAGGTTTAAGTAGAACAATTGTTGCAGATTATTTTCCAGGAGTGGTCTCTAAAATTTCAGGTATTGGACTTACGGGTATAGAGAAAAAAATTAGAGAAATTCATAAAGAGGCATTTGAAAGTTCTGAAACCATATTGCCTATAGGCGGTATATATAGATATCGTAAAAATGGTGAAACACATCAATATCAAGGAAAACTAATTCATTTACTTCAAAGTGCAGTAGGATCTAATTCTTATGATGCCTATAAAAGATATGCGGATGGAATATATAGTTTACCACCTATTAATCTTAGAGACTTAATTGATTTCAGAGAAAAAAAATTAAGTGGGCCAATAGATATTTCTGAGGTTGAGCCAATAGAAAATATTTTAAAGAGATTCGGAAGTGGGAGCATGTCTCATGGAGCTTTATCGAAAGAGGCACATGAAACTTTGGCAACTGGTATGAATAGGATCAAAGGTGCATCATGTAGCGGAGAGGGTGGTGAAGATGCAAGTAGATTTAAAGTTTTAGATAATGGTGATAGTGCAAACTCAAGAGTTAAACAGATAGCTTCTGCAAGATTTGGAGTTACAGTTAATTATCTTAATAATTGTAATGAGATAGAAATTAAAATTGCACAAGGTGCGAAGCCTGGCGAAGGGGGTCAGTTACCAGGATTTAAGGTTACTGAAGAAATTGCTAAACTTAGACATTCAACTCCTGGAGTAACTTTAATATCTCCACCACCACATCATGATATTTATTCAATCGAAGATCTTGCACAACTAATTTATGATTTAAAACAGATAAATCCTAAAGCAAGGATTGGAGTTAAGCTTGTTGCTTCCTCTGGAGTAGGAACAATTGCAGCTGGTGTAGCTAAAGCAAAAGCAGATATAATATTAATTTCTGGACATAATGGTGGAACAGGAGCAACACCTCAGACTAGTGTTAAGTATGTTGGAATACCATGGGAAATGGGTTTGACAGAAGCAAATCAAGTATTAACTTTAAATAATCTTAGACATAAAGTTACATTAAGAACGGACGGTGGAATTAAAACTGGAAGAGATGTAGTGATAGCTGCAATGATGGGTGCTGAGGAATATGGTGTTGCTACTACAGCATTAGTTGCAATGGGATGTATAATGGTAAGGCAGTGTCATTCAAATACATGTCCCGTAGGCGTTTGTACTCAAGATGAAAAGCTCAGAGAAAAATTTACTGGAAGTCCAGAGAAAGTAGTTAATTTGTTCACATTTATAGCCAGTGAAGTAAGAGAAATATTAGCAAATTTAGGTTTTAAATCATTAAATGAAGTGATTGGTAGGACTGACTTATTAAAACAGGTTAGTAAGGGTTCTCCAAATTTAGACGATTTAGATTTAAATCCTTTATTTGTTCAAGCTGATACTGGAAATAATCCAAAGTATTGTGAAGATCAAGAAATAAATAGTGTACCAGATACTCTTGACCAACAAATTTGGCCAAAAATTGAACAAGCTTTAGATAATTCAGAAAAAATTGAGAAAGAATATCAAATAAAAAATACTCACAGAGCAGTAGGCACAAGAATTTCTCATCATTTGTATAAAAAATATGGTTATGAAAAACTTGATGAAAACTTTTTAGTTTTAAATTTTAAAGGTTCAGCGGGTCAATCATTTGGAGCATTTTCTTCTAAAGGTTTAAAACTTGTATTAAAGGGAGATGCAAATGATTATGTTGGTAAAGGTTTGTCAGGAGCTACTATTTCAATAAAATTACCTGAAGAGAGCAATTTAATTTCAAATGAGAACACAATTTTAGGAAATACTGTTCTTTATGGAGCTACTTCAGGAAAACTTTTTGCTGCTGGCCAAGCTGGTGAAAGATTTTCAGTTAGAAATTCTGGTGCGGTTACAGTAATTGAAGGATGCGATTCTAATGGATGTGAATATATGACTGGTGGAACTGTAGTAATTTTAGGAGATGTCGGTGATAATTTTGCAGCTGGTATGACAGGTGGAATGGCTTTTATATATGACAAATCTCGACAATTTGAAAAGAAAGTAAATCCAGAGTCAGTAGTTTGGCAAAATGTAGAGACAGATTATTGGAAAGAATATTTAAAAAATTTAGTCAGTGAGCACTTTAAAGAAACTGAGTCTCAATTATCGAAAAAAATAATTGAAAACTTTGAAGATGAAGTAAATAATTTTGTTCAAGTGTGTCCTAAAGAAATGTTGGATAAATTAAAAAATCCAATTACTTTAAAAAAAGATATAAAAAAAGCTAGCTAAATTAATAATTTAAGCTCTTTTAAAATTATATTTAACCATTTTTTATTTGATAAACTGTGATCACCTTTTTTTATAATATTTAATTTTTTCTTAGCTTTTGGAAATAATCTTAAAACTTTTCTTGAATATGAGACAGGAACTGCCTCATCTTTTTCACCATGTACCATTGTTACTTTAATATTTGAATTTATTTTCTTATTTAAGACTTTGTTTTTTCTTCCATCTTTTATTAACTGTAGAGTAATTGGATATTCATAATTGCCATGTTTTAATTGATAAATACCCTTACGTATTGTTTCTTCTTTCATTTTTTTGGTAAATTTTTTCCACATTAAATTTTCTAAAAATTCAGGAGCAGCCCCTATTCCTAAAAATCCTTTAATCTGTTTTTTGAAAATTTTGAATTGATTGAGCGAAATCCATGCACCCATACTTGAACCAATTAGCACAAATTCTTTTTTTTTAACGTATTTTCTAATTAATATTGACGTCTCTTTACTCCATTTTGAAATATTTCCATTTACAAATTTTCCAGAAGATTTTCCATGACCAGAGTATTCTAGTGCTAAAAAACTTACTTTATTTTTTTTGGCAAATTTCAAAAATGCATTTGGTTTTTTGCCTTCAAGATCTGACATAAAACCATGCAAAAAAACTATAAAAGAACTATTTTTAAAAATTTTAGAAATATGTCTAATTTTCTTTGTATTCGATATTTGATGAAATCTGAAATTTGCCATAATCGTTTATAAGTTTTGTCTATTAATATATAATCATATCAAATGTCATCTGATTTAAAAGTTTTACAAGTAATTCCAAGGTTAGGTTATGGAGGAGCCGAAACAGGCTGTTATGATATTGCGCATTATTTAGCAGAAAATAATTGCAAATCATTTATTGTAACAAGTGGTGGTGAATTACTTAAATTCGTAGATAAAAAAAAAGTTAAGGTATTTAGACTTCCGGTACAGAGTAAAAATCCTTTATTAATTTTAATTAATTCTTTCATCTTAATTGGAATAATTTTAGTTAATAATATTTCTCTTGTTCACGCGAGAAGCAGAGCGCCTGCTTGGTCATGTTTGTTAGCAACAAAAATCACAGGACGAAAATTTGTAACTACATTTCACGGAACATACAATTTTAAGAGCAACATAAAAAAAATTTATAATTCAGTAATGACTAGAGCAGATTTAATAATTGCAGGATCTAATTTTATTTTTTCTCATATTAAAAAAAATTATTCAAAATATTTAAATGAGAAAAAAAAATTAATGGTTATTTTTAGAGGAATAAATGTCGACTACTTTGACCCAACAACTAAACTTGAAATAGACGAAAAAAAATTATTAAAAAAATGGGACATTGAAAAAGATAAAAAAATTATACTTTTACCTGGTAGATTAACTTCCTGGAAAGGACAGGAAGTTTTTATAGAGGCAATTAATTTAGTTAACATAGAATTGGGTTATGAAGCATTTTATGCTGTCATTCTAGGTAGTGATCAAGGTAGGGATTTATATAAGAAAAAATTAATAAGACTTTCGGAGCAATACAGATTGTCTAAACAAATAAGATTTATAGATCATTGTAAGGATATGGCATTAGCTTATAAAGTTTCTGATATTATTGTTTCAGCCTCAACTGAACCAGAGGCTTTCGGTAGAGTTGCTGTTGAGGCACAATCGATGGAAAAACCAATTATAGCAAGTAACATTGGAGGTTCTAAAGAAACAATAATTGATGAAAAAACAGGTTTTTTATACGAAGCAGGAAATGCTAAATCATTAAGTAATAAAATTTTAAAAACTCTTAACATGGACGAAACCCTATTAAAATCAATTGGTAATGAGGGAAGAAAAAACATAGTCCAAAAATTTAATGTTGAAAAAATGTGCTTTTCTACTTATTCAGAGTATAGGAGATTATTAAATTAAATGCCGATAATAACATTACCTGACGGAAACAATATTGATTTTCCTAAAAAAGTTACTGGACTGGAAGTAGCTGATAAAATTAGTAAATCATTAGCCAAACAAGCCATGGTCATGAGTGTTGATGGTGAGCTTAAAGATCTTGATTTTCTGATTGAAAATGATTGTTCTGTAAAAATTTTTACCTCAAAAAATCCTGAGGGCTTGGAAACTATAAGGCATGACACAGCTCATATTTTAGCTATGGCTGTTCAAGAATTGTTTCCTGGTACCCAAGTTACAATTGGACCCGTGATAGAAAATGGATTTTATTACGACTTTGCTAGAAAAGAACCATTCACAGAGGATGATCTAGTAAAAATTGAAAATAAAATGAAAGAGATTGTTGATAGGAATGAAATAACAAAAAGAGAAGTTTGGGATAGAAATAAAGCAATTAGCCATTTTAAAAAAAAAGGAGAAATTTATAAAGCTGAGTTGATTGAAGCAATACCTGAAAACGAAGATGTATCAATTTATTTTCATGGAGAATGGCATGATTTATGCAGAGGCCCACATCTCTCTTCCACAGGTAAAATCGGAAAATATTTTAAACTCACAAAAGTATCAGGAGCATATTGGAGAGGAGACTCTAATAATGAAATGTTGCAACGAATATATGGTACGAGTTGGGCAACTCAAAAAGATCTAGATGAATATTTGAAAAGAATAGAAGAAGCGGAAAAAAGGGATCACAGAAAATTAGGAAGAGAAATGGATTTATTTCATTTTAGAGAAGAAAGCCCTGGCTCAGTATTTTGGCATGAAAGAGGATGGGGTTTATTTCAAAAACTCATTAACTACATGAGAAGTAGACAAGATGCTGCTGGTTATAAAGAGGTAAATACTCCTGAGGTACTAGATAGACAGTTATGGGAAAAATCTGGGCACTGGGAAAAATATGGAGAAAACATGTACACTTCTGAAACACCAGATGAGAAAGTTTTTGCAATTAAACCGATGAATTGCCCTGGTCATATCCAGGTATTTAATCAAGGTCTAAAAAGCTATAGAGATCTTCCTTTACGTTTTGCTGAATTTGGCAAAGTTCATCGATATGAGCCATCAGGCGCTTTACATGGTCTATTAAGAGTAAGAGCCTTTACTCAAGATGACGCCCATATTTTTTGTACAGAGGATCAAATTACTAGTGAATGTTTAATTGTTACTAATTTAATACTAGATATTTATAAGGACCTTGGTTTTGAAAATGTAATTCTAAAATATGCAGATAGGCCAGAGGTAAGAGTTGGTGATGATTTAGTATGGGATAAAGCAGAAGCCTCTTTGCTTGAAGCTGTTAAAGCATCTAAATTAGAATATACTATTAATAAAGGTGAAGGAGCATTTTATGGTCCTAAAATTGAATTTGTTTTAAGAGATGCTATTGGCAGAGATTGGCAATGCGGAACATTACAAGTAGATTTGAATTTACCTGGAAGATTAGATGCTTCTTATGTTGACAAAGATGGAACTAAAAAAGTTCCTGTTATGTTGCACAGAGCATTATTTGGTTCTCTAGAGAGATTTATTGGAATTTTAATTGAAAATTATGCAGGCAAGTTTCCATTTTGGATATCTCCTTTACAGACTATGGTAATACCTATTTCAGAAGAATTTAATGATTATGCAGTTGAAGTATCAAATAAAATAAAAAATTCAGGTATAAGTTCTGCAGTGGATTTAAAAAATCATAATTTAAATTATAAAATTAGAGATCATTCTTTAGCAAAAATACCGCTTTTATTAATTTGTGGTAAAAAAGAAGTTGACTCCAATTCAGTAACGATTAGAAGATTAGACTCTAATAAACAAGAAAATATGGGTATAGATCAATTCTTAAAAACATTCTCTGCTTTAAACAAAGCATCATCAAACTAAGTGGCAGACTTCAAACAAAATTATTTTCAAAGAAGAACTAAGGACAGAGGTCCAAGATCTAATAATAGAATTTCTTCTCCCGATGTACAAGTTATAGCAAGTGATGGAGAAAATCTTGGAGTGATGAATACCAATGAAGCTATTTCCATGGCAAAAAATCAAGGTTTAGATTTAATTGAAATAGCACCTAATGCAAATCCTCCTGTATGTAAAATAATGGATATGGGTAAATATAAGTATGATGCTCAGAAAAAAGCAAATCTTGCAAAGAAAAAACAAAAAATTGTTTCATTAAAAGAAATTAAAATGAGGCCTGTTACGGAAACTCATGATTATGAGTTTAAAGTCAAAAATGCTAAAAAATTTATAGCTAAAGGAGATAAGGTTAAATTCACAATTAGATTTAAAGGCAGAGAACTTCAGCATTCCCATCTAGGAAATGAACTAATGGGCAAAATTAAAGAAGATATGAAGGATATCGGTAAGGTAGAATTGCATCCCAAGTTTGATGGGAAGCAAATGATAATGGTAATTCAGCCTTTATAAGCCTTAATAGAGGTTGTAAAATTAAATCTTTCTTTGTATAAGTCCGCAGAATTATGCCAAAACTAAAAACAAAAAGCTCAGCAAAAAAAAGATTTAAAATATCAGCTAAGGGTAAAGTTATTTCTGCGCAAGCAGGTAAAAGACATGGTATGATTAAAAGAACTAATTCACAAATAAGAAAACAAAGAGGCACTACAACATTGTCTAAACAAGATGGAAAAATTGTTAAGTCATACATGCCTTACAGTTTAAGAGGTTAATAATGGCAAGAGTTAAAAGAGGTGTAACTAGTAAAGCTAAACATAAAAAAGTTTTAAAAGCTGTAAAAGGTCAATGGGGCAGAAGAAAAAATACTATTAGAGTTGCTAAGCAAGCTATGGAAAAATCCATGCAATACGCTTACAGAGACAGAAGAAATAAAAAAAGAGACTTTAAATCATTGTGGATACAGAGAATCAATGCCGGAGTTAGAGCCGAGGGCTTAACTTATTCAAAATTTATCAATGGATTAAATAAATGTGGTATTGTAATAGATAGAAAAATTCTTGCTGAAATTGCCTACGATAGCCCAGAAGCATTCAAAACAATTGTACAAAAAGCTCAATCAGCTTTAAATTAATCTTCACTATTGTTTTTATTTCTTAAGGAAATAATCTACTAATATGTCAGAGATAAAAAATATTAGAGATCAGTTTATATCAAAGCTTGAAAATGATTTAAGCATTGATCAAATAAATGAAATCAAGTCCGAGCTCTTTGGTAAAAATGGTTTAATTTCGTCAAAATTTAAAACAATAGGATCAATTCCAGATACTGATAGAAAAAAATTTGCATCAGATTTAAATCAAGTGAAAGACGAACTTCAAAATCTGATAACCTCTAAACTTAGTGAGATAGAAGGAAAAAAAATAAACGAAAAATTAGAAAAGGAAAAAGTTGATATAACTTTACCTGAGAGACCATTCGTTAGAGGAAAAGTTCATCCAGTATCACAAACTATTGATGAAATTTCATCCATTTTCTCTGAAATAGGATTTAGTGTTGAGGAAGGCCCTGATGTTGAAAATGAATATAACAATTTTACTGCTTTAAACACACCTGACAATCATCCAGCAAGAGATATGCATGATACGTTTTACTTAGATGAAAGCAAAGAGGTTTTATTACGAACACATACTTCACCTGTTCAAATTAGAACTATGCTAAAAGACAGACCCCCATTTAAGATCATTGCTCCAGGAAGAACTTATAGATCTGATAGTGATCAAACACATGCACCAATGTTTCATCAAGTAGAAGGTTTACATATTGACACAAACATTAATATGGGGCATCTGAAAGGATGTTTGAATTATTTCATTAAAGAATTTTTTGAAGTTGAAAAAATTAAAATGAGATTTAGACCTAGTCATTTTCCATTCACAGAACCATCTGCAGAAGTTGATATTGGTTATGAAATAAAAGATGGCAAAATTATTATTGGAGAAGGAGATAAGTGGCTTGAAATTTTAGGCTGTGGCATGGTGCATCCTAATGTTTTAAAAAACGTAAAAGTAGATCCTTCAAAATATCAAGGATATGCCTTTGGTATAGGTATAGATCGATTAGCAATGCTTAAATACGGTATTAATGATTTAAGAGCGTTTTTTGATTGTGACTACAGATGGCTAAATCATTTTGGTTTTGATCCACTTGATGTTCCTTCAAATTACAGAGGTTTAAGCAGATGAAGATTACATATGATTGGCTAAAAGATCATTTAAAAATAAGCGCTAAAGAAGATAAACTTCTTGAGAAACTAACAGACATAGGTCTTGAGGTTGAGAGTATAGAAAACTTATCTGAAGGGTTAGATTTATTTAAGGTAGCAAAAATCTTAAAAACAGAAAAACATCCTAACGCAGACAGACTTAAAGTTTGTGATGTTGATGTTGGTGATAAAGAAATCAAAAAAGTTGTTTGTGGAGCTGCAAATGCGAGAGAGGGCCTTCTTACTGTATATGCTCCACCAGGCGCTATAATCCCAAAAAACAAAACCAAACTTGTTGTTGCTAAAATTAGAGACGTTACATCTTATGGAATGCTCTGTTCTGAATCTGAATTGAATTTATCTGATGAAAGTGATGGGATTACTGAGCTGTCATCATCGAAATATGCCAAAAATATTGGAAAAAGTTATTTTTCTAAACCAAGTTCTAATCTTATTGATTTATCAATTACACCAAATAGACCAGACTGTCTTGGTGTTCGGGGGATAGCGAGAGATTTATCAGCAGCAGGTTTTGGAAACTTAAAACCAGAAAAAGATAAAAAAATTAAATCTAATAAAAAACAGACTTTAAAAGTAAAAATAACAAAAGAAAAAAATCAAAGCTGTTTATCTTTTGGTAGCTGCTTAATAACTAATGTCAAAAATACAGAAAGCCCTCAATGGTTGAAAGATAAATTAATCTCTATAGGCCAAAAACCAATATCTGCAATTGTAGATATAACTAACTATGTCATGATTGATATTAATCGTCCTTTGCACGCTTACGATGCTGACAAAATCGATAAGGGAATAATTGTTAGAAATTCAAAATCAGGAGAAGAATTTACTGCTCTAGATAATAAAAATTATAAACTAGATGATGGAATGTGTGTAATAAGCGATAACAAAGGTGTCTTAGGTCTAGGTGGAATTATTGGAGGAGTAAGATCTGGCACAGAGATAGATACAA
>CACBRW010000005.1 GCA_902541745.1 uncultured Pelagibacteraceae bacterium
GTTTATTTCCAGAGGAGATTTATTTTTTAAGCAAGATGCCTTCAGAAATAGATCCAACCTCAATTTTTTTTATATCAATTTGTTCAATAATTATAACGATAATAGTTTCAATTTTTCCTGCCTTTAAAGCAGCCAAACTTGATCCAATAAAATCTTTAAAATATGAATAATTTTCTTGAATTAAGAAAAATATTTAAAACTTTTGAAACTGAAAAATCAGTTAAAGTATTAAAAAATCTTTCTCAAAAATTTGATAAAGGTAAAAGCTATTCTATAATGGGGCCATCCGGGTCAGGTAAATCAACTCTATTAAATTTAATATCATTGATCGATAGACCATCATCTGGGTCAATCCATTTTGATAAAATTGCTGTAAATTTCCATGAATCTGAAAAAAATGACGTTTATAGATCAAAAAAAATAGGAATTGTTTATCAACAAAATAATCTTCTTCCAGATTTTACTGCTTTAGAAAATATATATTTGGCCTCACTTGCAATTAATAACAATAAAGAATTAGCAATATCTAATGCAGAAAATATGCTTAAAAAAATTGGTCTTTCAAAGAGATCAGATCATTTTCCCTCTCAATTATCAGGTGGTGAAGCTCAAAGAATTGCTATCGCAAGAGCGATCGTGAATGATCCTGAAATTATTTTAGCAGATGAGCCAACGGGAAGCTTAGATATGGAAACTGCAAAAGATGTTTTTGAACTTTTAAATAAACAAAAAAAACCAGATAGACTTATTATATTTGCAACCCACAATAGATTCTTTGCTAATAAGGCAGATTGTCTATTGGAGATGATAGATGGTAGTATAAAATCATCTAATGTCTGAGTCTCATTTTCAAAGTTTCAATCATCTTAAAATTCATACTCAATACTCTATTTGTGAAGGAGCAGCTAGAATTGATGATTTACAGGAATATTCTAAGAAAAATAAAATAAAATCGCTTGGTTTGTGCGACACTTCAAATTTATGTGGTGCGCTTGAATTTGCTGAAAAGATCTCAAAGTCTGGAACTCAACCAATAATCGGAACGCAAATTAATTTTAAAATCGGAGATAAAACCGGTTTACTGCCTTTGTTTGCTCTCAATGAAACTGGATATAAAAATATAATTAAACTTTCATCTTTTTCGTATTTAAAAAACGATGAATTATCAGACCCGCATGTAGATTTTGAATTATTATTGAACAATTCTGAGGGTGTCGCTGTATTTTCAGGAACTGTTTTTGGTTTATTCGGTAAATTATTTGATAAAGGAAAGTTCAACGAAATTATTGACCTTTATTGTAAAATTAAAAATACATTTGGAGATAGATTTTATTTAGAGATTCAAAGACATAATGATCCAAATGAAAATGGATTTGAAAAATTTAATTTAAAAAAATCATTTGATTTAGAAATACCTATTATTGCAACTAATGAAGTTTATTATTTAGACAAAGAAATGCACGAAGCCCATGATGCTTTAATTTGTATTGGTAACAAGACATATGTAAATGAAAAAAACAGATTAAGATTAACTGACCAACATTATTTAAAAACTAACTCAGAGATGTCTGAATTATTTGCTGACTTACCTGAGGCTTTAGAAAATAATTATAATTTTCCATTAAGATGCAGTTATAGACCATTATTTTCTAATCCAATATTACCCAATATTAGCAGTGATAAAGATGGAAATGCAAACGAAATTCTAAAAAAAGATTCAAATGAAGGATTAAAAGCCAAATTCAACAAGGTCTTTAATCTAAGTGATGAGGATTTAGAAAATAACAATTCTTATAGAGAATACAAGGAAAGACTAAATCATGAACTTTCTATTATTATAGAAATGAAATATTCTAGTTATTTTCTCATAGTTGCTGACTACATAAAATGGGCTAAAAATAATGATATCCCTGTAGGTCCTGGAAGAGGTTCGGGAGCTGGTTCGTTAGTAGCTTGGTGTTTATCAATTACAGATGTTGATCCAATAAAATTTAATCTTATTTTTGAAAGATTTTTAAACCCAGATAGAATTTCAATGCCAGATTTTGATATAGACTTTTGTGAGGATAAAAGAGATCAAGGTTTTTGAGTATCTGACAAGAAAATACAAAGATAGTGTGGCTCACATTATAACATTTGGTAAATTAAAAGCCCGAATGGTGATTAGAGACGTTGGAAGAGTTTTGGGTTTAGCTTATGGATTTGTTGATAGCATATCAAAAATGATACCTTTTGATCCATCTAGACCACAAAACTTAACTCAGTGTATTGCTGGTGAGCCAAGATTACAAAAACTTATAAATGACGATCCAAGGGTAAAGAAACTTACTGATCTATCTTTAAAATTAGAGGGTCTTAATAGAAACGTTGCCACTCATGCAGCTGGTGTAGTAATAGCAGATAAAAAACTTACTGAAGTCGTTCCTTTGTATAAAGACGTTTCTGCAGATCTATTATTACCATCTACACAATTTGATATGTACTCTGCAGAAAATGCTGGTTTAGTTAAATTTGATTTTTTGGGCTTAAAAACACTTACCGTAATTAACAATACCCAAAAACTTGTAAGGAAAAAAATTAAAGATTTTCATATAGATAAAATTAGTTACGAAGATCAAAAAGTTTTTGATTTAATGTCTACAGGTAAAACAGTTGGCTTATTTCAAATAGAAAGTGCCGGCATGAGAGATGCCCTAAGTCAAATGAGGCCAAATCATATTGAAGACATTATTGCATTAGTAGCCCTCTACAGACCAGGACCAATGAGTAATATTCCAACATATAATGACTGCAAACATGGAAAGCAAAAACCAGATTATTTACATCCACTTCTAGAAGATATTTTAAAACCAACTTATGGTGTAATTATTTATCAAGAACAAGTAATGCAGATTGCACAAAAATTATCAGGATTTACAGCAGGACAAGCTGATCTATTGAGAAGAGCAATGGGTAAAAAGAAAAGAGCAGAACTTGAAAAACAGAAACAAGGATTTATTGCAGGAGCTGTTAAAAATGGAATAGCAAAAGATGTTGCTGCTGGAATTTTTTTAAAAATAGAACCATTTGCAGAATATGGCTTTAATAAAAGTCACGCAGCTGCGTATGCAATTATTTCTTATCAAACAGCATTTTTAAAAACATATTATCCAAAAGAGTTCATTGCAGCATCAATGACTATGGATATATCTAATCAAAATAAATTAAGTGAATTTTATGAAGAACTAAAAAGATTAAATATTGAAGTTGTGCGTCCAGATATAAATGAATGTTTTGCTGATTTTAGAACAAAAGATAATAAATTTTATTACGCATTGGGAGGAATTAAAGCTGTAGGTTATGAGGCAATATCAAATATAGTTGAGGAAAGAGTTTTAAATGGAAAATTTGAGTCCATTTATGATTTTATAAATAGAGTAAATCCAAAAGATATAAACAAACTTCAATTAGAAGGTTTAGTTAAAGCAGGTGCTTTTGATAAATTAAACCCAAATAGGCAAGCTTTGTATAACTCTATTCCCGCAATTATAGCTAAGAGTAAAAATATATTTGAGAATAAATCTACTAACCAGATAGATTTATTCTCTGAGGATGAAAGCGCACAGAATGATATTTTAATTAAAATTGATGATTGGAAATTTGAAGAAAGATTATCTAAAGAATTTGAAGCGATAGGTTTTTTTATTTCAGACCATCCGTTAAATCAATTTACAGAGATTTTTAATGATTATAAAATAATAGATTATTCAAGTTTTATTTCCAATGAGGATATAAAAGATTCTAATTTAGCCGCAACACTTTTAAAGGTTCAAGAAAGAAAAACTGCAAAAGGAAATTCTTACGCCGTTTTAAAATTAACAGATTTATCAAGTGTATTTGAACTTTTTATTTTCTCAGATGTTTTAGAATTAAATAGAGAACTTTTGAAAGAGGGTAATTCTCTAATATTAACATTACTCAAAAATATTTCTAATGATGAAAATCGACTTACTAGAATTAATGTCCAAAAAATAGCTTCACTTAAAGATTTATTTAATAGTCCTATAAATGAAGTTTCATTCGAGATTAAATCTAAGTTAGAAATTGAAAAAATATCCACAATTTTGGAGGGCGATGGTAAAACAATTGTAAATATTAATCTTAATTCTAAAGATAATATTCTTAAATTTAGATTAAAAAATACACGTAAATTAGACAGAAAAGCTCTGAATCTCTTAAGAAATCAAGAAATTCAGGCAATAATTAACTAAATAATCACTTGTTAAATATAGTAAATATTTGTAAATAATCCCTAAATTAAATTAACACGCACACAGTTGTTGGTTTTATACCTCCGGTCCTTAATTGGAAATTACTGTGGTGGCTTAACCGGGAATAAATATGAAAATACCTAACGTTACAATACAACAATTACTAGAAGCAGGCGTTCATCTTGGACATAAAACCTTGAGATGGAATCCAAAAATGAAGAAATATATTTTTGGAAAAAGAGATTCAATACACATTATTGATTTAACACAGACTCTTGAATTAACAAAAATAGCACTTCAGAAAGTTTATGAAACAATTTCAAATAATGGCAAAATTCTATTTGTATCAACAAAAAAACAAGCATCTGAAGCTGTAGCAGAAGTTGCAAAGGAAACAGATCAATACTTTGTAAATTATAGATGGCTAGGTGGTATGCTTACAAACTGGGGAACGATATCAAATTCCATTAAAAAATTAAAAAAATTAGAAACAGATCTAGCAGCAGAAAATAGAGGTTTTACTAAAAAAGAGCTTTTAAAAATGAGCGTTAAAAAAGATAAACTTCAAAGATCATTAGGCGGTATAGCTGAAATGAAAAAAGTTCCAGATTTAGTTTTTGTAATTGATACTAACTATGAATCTTTAGCAATAGCAGAATCTGCTAAGTTAGGTATACCTATAATAGCAATTTTAGATAGTAACTCTAATCCTGATAATATTGATTACCCTATTCCTGGTAATGATGATGCAAGAAGAGCTATAGATCTTTATTGTAATTTGATCAAAGAGACAATTAATAGCGCCAAAAGTTCTGCGTCTACAATAGAAAATAAAAAAAATAAACTCTCAGATATTAATGATGAAGATAAAACTAAAACTATTCAGGAATTGGATAGAGAAAAATTAAATAAAAAATTTTCTAAAGACAGTAAGGAGACATTAAACTAATGAGTGATATAGAAAAGGTCAAAAAACTTAGAGAAGCAACTGGAGCAGGTTTCAAAGATTGTAACTTAGCAATTAAGGAGTCAAATGGAGATTTAGATAAAGCAATTGAAATTTTAAGAGTTAAGGGAATTTCAAAAGCATCAAAAAAAATGTCCAGGGATGCCAAAGAAGGAGTAGTTGTTGTTAGTGGTAATGAAACTAAGACTTCAGTAATCGAAGTAAATTGTGAAACAGACTTTGTTGCCAAAAATGATGACTTTATTAATTTTGTAAAAGAATTAAGTGAATTAAATAACGATAATAATTCAAACATTGACGTGTTAAAAACTGCAAAAATGAAAAATGGTCAAACTGTCGAAGATAATTTGGTTGCTTTAATTGCTAAAATTGGTGAAAAAATTACAATAGGAAAAGCTAAAACTATTCAAAACTCAGCAGGTGTAAATAATCACTATCTACACACAGTTGTGAAAGATAATGTAGCAAAATTAGCTGTTATGGTTTCATTAGATACTAAAGATAATTCTGATACAGTTAAAACTTTTAGTAAACAGTTATCAATGCACATTGCAGCATCCAATCCATTGGCTTTAGAGTCTAGCTCTATAGAACAATCTATAATAGATAAAGAGCAAGAATTGGTTACTGAAGAACTGAAAAATTCAGGAAAACCAGATGATATTGCAAAAAAGATAAGCTTAGGTAAGATGAATAAATTTAAAGAGGAAAACGCTCTATTAACACAATCTTGGGTTATGGAACCAAAGAAAAAAGTACAAGAAGTGTTAAAAGAATTATCTATAGCTGATTTAAAAATTAAAGAGTTTTATAGAATAAAGATTGGAGAATAAATGTTTGATGAGAAATCTTACAGCCTTAGAATGGATAAAGCCATTGAGGTATTCTCAAAAGAACTCTCATCACTAAGAACTGGAAGAGCAAATGCATCAATGTTAGATTTGATCAAAGTTGATGTTTATGGACAACAAATGCCAATCAATCAAGTTGCTAGTATAACTACTCCTGAACCAAGAATGATTAACATTCAAGTTTGGGATACAAATAATGTTACACTTGTTGATGCAGCTATCAAAAAATCAGATTTAGGCTTAAATCCTCAAATTGATGGACAATTAATAAGATTACCAGTGCCTGAGCTTAATGAAGAAAGAAGAACAGAACTTAAAAAAATTAATAAAATCAATTGGAGAAAAAATGCAAAGTTTCAATAAGAAATATTCGAAGAGAAGCTAATGAAGATTTAAAAAAACTTCTTAAATCTAAAAAAATAGGAGAAGATGAAGAAAAAAATAATGAAAAAAAAGTTCAAACAATTACAGATGACCATATAAAATTGGTAGATGATAAAGTTTCTTCTAAAGAAAAAGAAATAATGACAATATGAACCCATTAAAGCACGTGGCTATCATAATGGATGGCAATGGTAGATGGGGATTAAAATATAAAAAATCCAGAAATGAGGGTCATAGGGCTGGATTAAAAACTATAGAGAAAATTATTAAGGAATCTATAAAAAATAAAATAAAATTTTTAACACTGTATGCATTTTCAACCGAAAATTGGAAAAGACCAAAAAATGAAATTTCATTTTTGTTTAAATTGCTTGAAAATTTTTTACAAAATAAAATAAATGAATTTCATAAACAAGATATAAAACTAAAAATAATTGGAAAAAAAAATTTTTCAAAAAAAATAAATAATCTTTTAATTTTTTCAGAAAAAAAAACATTCAAAAATAAAAAATTACAGATAAATTTAGCTTTAAATTATGGTTCAAAATCAGAAATAGTGAATTCATTTAAACTAATTAAAAAAAACAAAGACAAAATCAGCGAAAAGAAAATAGAAAAATATTTACATACAGCAAATATTCCCGATCCTGATATTTTGATTAGAACTGGAAATACAAATAGATTAAGTAATTTTTTATTATGGCAAATCGCATATACAGAAATTTTTTTCGAAAGAAAATTATGGCCTGCTTTTAATGAAAGTGATTTTAGAAAAATTATCAAAAAATACAAAAATATTAAAAGAAATTTTGGCAGTATTTAATGAGCTTAAATTTTTCAAAACGAGTTTTTACATCCATCATATTACTAATCATTTTGTTTATTGGTTTGTTCACAAATAAATACATATGGTTATGTTTATTAATTTCGGTATCAATTATATCATTTATTGAATTCAACAACTTAATTAACAAAACATCTAACAAAGTGATTCATCAAAGTTATATTTATAAAATTACATCTTTTTTATATTTAATTTTTTTTGTATATGTTGGTTATAATTTATATATTTCATCCATTACCTATGTTTTGTTTATTTTATTAGTATGTATTTTTTCTGATACAGGAGGTTATGTAATAGGAAAGTTAATTGGTGGAAAAAAATTAACTCATATTAGCCCTAATAAAACTATATCAGGCAGTGTTGGTTCTCTCATTTTTTCATTGTTTTCAATTATTATTTTATTATTCTTTAATGATTTAAATAATCAACCAGTAAATTTAATACAGTTAATTTTTATAACTTTATTTTTTTCTTTAACATGTCAGTTAGGAGATTTATTTATTTCATTTTTTAAAAGGCAGGCAAATGTAAAAGATACAGGATCTATTTTACCTGGTCACGGTGGGTTATTGGATAGAATAGATGGTGTCATTTTTGTACTTCCAGTTGCTTATCTTACAGAGAAGATATTCACTTAATATGAAAAAAAAATTAGCAATTCTTGGTTCAACAGGATCTATTGGAAGATCATTATTAAACATAATTTCGAAAAAACCAAATGAATTTGAAATAACACTTTTATCAGCTCATAAAAATTACAAAAAATTATTTAAACAAGCTGAAAGATACAAAGTAAGAAATATTATTATTACGAACCTTAAATATTTTAAAATAGCAAAATCTAAAAAGAAAAATATAAATATTTATAATAATTTTGATCAATTGAATAAAATTTTTAAAAAGAAAATTGATTATACTATGTGTGCCATAGTTGGTCTTGATGGTTTAAAACCAATAACAAGAATAATAAAATTTACAAAAAAAATAGCAATTGCTAATAAGGAACCAATTATTTGTGCGTGGAACATAATAAAAAAAGAATTAATAAAAAATAAAACAGAATTTGTTCCTGTTGACTCAGAACATTTTTCAATTTGGTACGGCTTACAAAATAAAAAAACCGCTGAAGTGAGCAAAATATATTTAACTGCCTCAGGGGGCCCACTTTTAAACATTCCCAAACAAAATTATAATAAGCTTCCGTTAAAAAAAATATTAAACCATCCAAATTGGAAAATGGGAAAAAAAATTACTATAGACTCATCTACACTAATTAATAAAGTATTTGAAATTATTGAAGCAAAAAATATTTTTGAGTTAGAATACAATAAATTATCAATTATTATCCATCCAAAGTCTTATTTGCATGCAATTTTAGTTTTTAATGATGGTATGATTAAAATTATTGCACATAATACAACAATGGAAATTCCTATTTATAATACCCTGTATCAGAATGATAAAAAATTTTACTTAAAAAAACAACTTGATATAGGTAAATTAAATAATCTAGCTTTACAGCGTGTAAGTGAAAAAAAATTCCAATCAATTAAAATTTTAAAAAAAATACCAGATAAAATTTCTTTATTTGAAACTGCTCTTGTTTCAGCAAATGATGAATTGGTTAATCTTTATTTAAAAAAGAAAATTAAATATACAGATATAATAAATATTTTAATAAAATTTTTAAATAAAAATGAAATTAAAAAACTAAAAAAAATAAGTCCTTCAAATCTTTCACAAATTACAAAGATAAATAATGATGTACGTTTTAAAATAAACTCATTATATATTAATTGATCATGTTGTTTAAAATTTCAAAAATTTTAGTAATTACAATTTTTTTTAATTTTTGTTTAACATCTAATTTATATTCAGATATTTTAAAAAAAATAGAAATCATAGGTAATGATAGAATTTCAACAGAAACAATAGAACTTTTTACTGGTGTTTCGGTTAATCAAGATTTGGATCAAAATAATATAAATGAAATATTAAAAAATCTTTATGATACTAATTTCTTTAAGAATATTATTGTTACATTTGAAAATCAGATATTGTTAATCAAAGTTGAGGAAAATCCAATAATTGAAAATATTATATATAATGGAATCAAATCATCCAAAATACTGGATACACTTAAAGAAAATGCCTACATAAGATCTAGAGCTTCATATAATGAATTTATCTTAAAAAATGAAAAAATTCGTTTAAGTAAAATTTTAAAAGAACTTGGTTACTATAATTCAACAGTCGATGTATTAGTAGAAAATAAGAATAATAATTTAGTCGATGTTACATTTAATATTACACAGGGTAAAAAATCTAGAATTAAGAAAATTTCTTTTATAGGTAACAAAATTTTCAAAGATGGAAAACTAAGAAGGATAATAGCTAGCTCAGAATATAAATTTTGGAAAATAATTTCTGGAAGAAAGTATTTAAATGAAAATCTTGTGAATTTAGATAAAAGGCTCTTAACAAATTATTATAAAAATAATGGATATTATAATGTTAAAATTAATTCCTCATTTGCTAAATTAATAAATGAAAATGAATTTGAGTTAATATTTAATATAGATGCTAAAGAGAAGGTATATTTTGGAAATTTAGAATTAAATCTACCTAATGATTTTGATAAAAAAAATTTTGAAAGAATAAATATTTTATTTGCAAATATAGAAGGAGAGCCTTACTCAATTAATTTAATTAACAAAATTCTTGATCAAATTGATTTAATTACAACTTTAGATCAATATCAATTTATTAAAGCAACCGTAAAAGAAAACCAAATGGAAAATAAAATCAATCTTGATTTTAGTATCGAAGAAGTCGAAGATAAGTACTTTGTAAAAAAAATTAATATATTAGGAAATAATGTTACTTATGAAAATGTTATAAGAAATGAACTTGAATTAGATGAAGGTGATCCATTTAATGAGATACTTTTAAATAAGTCGATAAATAATTTAAAATCTCTTAATTTATTCAAACAAGTAAATACTGAAATCATTGATGATGATGTTTCAAAAAGAAAAACGATTAATATTAATATTGAAGAAAAACCAACAGGAGAAATTATGGCATCAGCTGGATATGGTACCACAGGTGGATCTGTAGGATTTGGTATTAAGGAAAATAATTTTTTAGGAAAAGGAATTAAACTTGACAGTAATTTCACTGTAGAATCTGACTCTTTTAAGGGAAAATTTGCTGTGACAAATCCAAATTATAAAAATAGTGATAAATCAGTTTATATATCTGCAGAAGCTTCAGAAAATGATTTTTATAAAACTTATGGCTACAAAACAAACAAAACTGGAATATTAATTGGAACCAATTTTGAATATTTAAATGACTTATACATTGGTCTGGGTAATTCAAATTTTTATGAGAAAATTGAAACTAATAATGAAGCTTCCTCGAGAATGCAATCACAAGAAGGTGATTATTGGGATTCATTTATGAATTTAGATTTTAATTATGACAAAAGAAATCAAAAATTTCAGACGAGTTCAGGTTTTAGATCTTTTTATTCTTTAGATTTACCGTTAATAAGTGATACCAACACACTTAAAAATTATTATACATATTCTTATTATTTTGATTTATTTGATAAAAATATTTCAAGCATTTCAGTATATCTTGAAAGTGCAAATTCATTAAATAATAAAGACATTAAGTTATCCGAAAGAATTAAAATACCATCAAAAAGATTAAGAGGCTTTGAGTCTGGTAGAGTAGGTCCAAAAGATGGGGATGATTTTATTGGAGGCAATTATGCTTATTCATTAAATTTTTCATCAACAATACCTCAATTTTTTGAAGAGTCTCAAAATGTAGATGTTTTATTTTTTACTGATGCAGCTGATGTGAGAGGTGTTGATTATGACTCCTCCCTAGATAGTAATAAAATCAGAAGTTCAATGGGTTTAGCCTTAGATTGGTTTAGTCCCATTGGTCCAATGAATTTCTCACTAGCTTACCCTATTACAAAAGCTGAAGGTGATAAAACTGAAAAATTTAGATTTAATCTTGGAACAACTTTTTAATGTTTTTATATAAAAAAATTTTATTTTTCCTCTTTTTTTATTTTATATTAATAATAAATGCCAATTCAGCAAATAAAGTTGCGTATGTTGATTTAGATTTTCTTATTACAAATACAAAAATTGGAAAGTTACTCTTTGAAAAATTAAAAAACAATGAAAACAAAAAATTTGAAGAATTTAGTATTGAGGAAAAAAAATTAAAAGAACAAGAAAAAAAAATTCTATCAAGCAAAAATATTATATCTGAACAACAATTAAATATCGATATTGAAAAATTTCAAAAAAAATTGCAAGAGTACAAAAAATCAAAATCAACTGAAATAGAAAAATTGAAAAATGTTAGAAATGAGGAAATTTTAAAGTTACTTAATTCAATAAACCCATTAATCCAAAAATATATGAATGATAATTCAATAGATATACTTATTGATAAAAAAAATATTTATATTGCAAACAAAAAGTATGAAATAACCGATAATTTAATTTTGCTTGTTGATCAAAACTACAAATAACTATATTTAAATATAATGGACAAACTAAATAAAAACCAGATTAAGGAATTGTTACCCCATAGAGAACCAATGCTTTTAATTGATGAGCTCAAAGATATTAAAAAATTATCTTCCGCTACAGGAATTGTGGATGTAAAAAAAGATAGTTTTTTTGTACAAGGGCATTTTCCTGACCAACCTGTTATGCCTGGAGTATTAATTGTTGAATCATTTGGTCAGGCAGCTGCAGCTCTTACAGCCCATGGTTTAGATAAATCAACCTATCAAGATAAGTTGGTTTTTTTAATGGGTGTTGAGAAAGCAAGATTTAGAAACCCTGTAATTCCTGATTGTAAGTTAATACTTAAAATTGAAGCTATGAGATCTCACGGTAGAGTTTGGAAATATAAAGGTGAAGCCTTTGTAAATGAAAAAAAAATGGCTGATGCTATTTGGTCAGCAACTATTGTAGACAAGAAATAAATAGCAATAATTATTGATAACTTATTTTAAATTGCTTTGATAAAAGCAATTATGTCTCATCCATTTTTTAAAAATCATGGTCCTTTTAAATTCTCTGAAATAATTAATTCATTAAACATAAGTATTGACAATTCATCTAATGAAAATGAAATTTATGATATTAAAGATCTTGTTTCATCTACTAAAAATGACATAACTTTTTTTCATTCAAAAAAATATAAAGATGTCGCAAAAAAAACTAAAGCTTCATTTTGTTTAACAACAGATGTTTTAAAAACAGAATTACCAGATAATTGTTTAGCTTTAGTTGTGAAAAATGTTTTAGTTTCTACATCAAAAATTACATCTATTTTTTATCCAGAATCTATAAATGATAATTTTGATGAAACTGCAATATCAATCAATGATACTCATTTTAAAGATACAGTTGATTTTGGTAAAAATGTTTTAATTGGAAGCAATGTTTCAATCGGAAATAATTGTAAGATAGGACATAACACAATTATAGAAAAAAACGTTGTTATAGGTGATGATTGTTGCATTGGATCAAATAATGTTATTAGAAACACTGTTGTTAAAAATAATGTAAAAATATTAGATAATTGCACAATTGGTAAACATGGTTTTGGTTTTTTTCCTATTAAAGACAAAAATTTACGATACCCACATATTGGAATAGTTTTAATTGAGGATAACTGTGAAATTGGATGTGGTACCACTATAGATAGAGGGTCCATGTCAAACACTATAATAGGTAAAAATACATATTTAGATAATCAAATTCATATAGCTCATAATGTTAAAATTGGTGAAAATTCTATTATAGCAGGTCAAGTTGGTATAGCTGGGAGCTCCATAGTGGGCAATAATGTTAAAATTGGAGGACAAGCTGGAATATCAGGACATCTTAAAATCGGAAACAATGTAGAAATTGGAGGTGGCTCTGGAGTAATTAGAGACATTCCCGATAACACTAAAGTAATGGGTTATCCAGCAAAAAATATTAGAGAATTTTTAAGAGATAATAAATGATACATAAGACAGCTATAATCGACTCAAATGCTAAAATTTCTAAAAATGTAAAAATTGGTCCTTATACTGTTATTGGTCCAAAAGTTGAAATAGATGAAGAAACAGAAATTAAATCACATGTTAATATCTCAGGTAATACTAAAATTGGAAAAAATAATATAATTTATCCATTTGCTTCAATAGGAAATGATCCACAAGATTTAAAATTTCAAGGTGAAGAAACAAAATTGAAGATTGGTGATAATAACAAAATTAGAGAATATGTTACTATAAATACAGGAACAAAGGGCGGCGGTGGATTGACAAAAATTGGTAACAACTGTTTGTTTATGGTTTCAGCACATATAGCTCATGATTGTTTTGTTGGTGATAATGTAATTTTAGCAAACAATGTTCCACTAGGTGGACACGTAAAAATAGATGATAATGCTATTATTGGAGGTAATTCAGCCGTTCAACAATTTACTAGGGTAGGTAAATCAGCAATGATAGGTGGGATGTGTGGTGTGGTTAGGGATATCATTCCATATGGTATAGCTCATGGAAATAGATGTATTTTACAAGGATTGAATTTAATAGGCTTGAGAAGAAAAAATATTCCAAATAAAGAAATAATGATTTTAAGTGATGCTTATAAAGAAATTTTTAAAAATGATAATTTAACAGAAAATTTAAATAATTTATCAAATGAAATTAAAAATAATAAATTAGTTACAGAAGTACTTCAATTTATAGAAAAGGACAAAAAAAGGCCGATTTGCACCCCATTTTCGAAATAAAATGATAGGTTTATTTTTAGGTGATACTGATTTTTCAGAAATAGTTTTAAAAAAAATAAAAATAAAAAAAATCAAATATTTCATTATAGATTTTTCAAAAAGAAATAGATTTAAGAAAGATAAGAATTCATTCAGAATAAGTATTGGAAAATTTGGAACAATTATAAATTTAATTAAACAAAAAAAATGCAAAAAAGTTTTATTTGCAGGTAAGATCGCAAAACCAAATTTTTCTTCTTTAAGACTAGATTTTAAAGGTATTTATTATATGCCAAGTGTAATTAGAGCCGCTAAGATAGGTGACGCAGCTATAATTAAATCAATAATAAAAATTTTAAGCAATGAAGGAATAAAAGTCATTAGCTCTATATTTTTTAATCCAGAGCTATCTTTAAAGAAAGGTTGTTACACCAAACTAAAGCCTAATCAACAAGATTTAATATCAATTAAAAAAGGGAAAATTTTTTTTAATAAAACAAAAAGTTTAGACCATATCCAAGCGTTAGTAGTTAAAGGAGATAAAATTTTAGCTAAAGAAGGAAAAGAGGGTACAAAAAAAATGTTATCAACATTAAAAAAAAAATCAGATGGTATCTTAATTAAATTGCCGAAAAGGGAACAAGATTTGAGAATGGACCTTCCAACAATTGGTTTGCAAACTTTAAAGGACGTTAAAAAATATGGATTACGTGGTGTAGTTATGCAATCTAAAAAGAATATTTTTCTAGATAAACTTAAATGTATTAAATTTGCTAATAAGAACAAGATATTTATCAATATTATATGAAAAAAATATTTATACTCACAGGTGAGCCTTCTGGAGACAAATTAGCTTCAACAGTTATTTCTAAGTTAAAATCTCAAAATCCTAATATTGAATATGCATCTGTTGGTGGAAATCATTTAAAAAAATTAGGAATTAAAACTATTTTTAATTTAAATGAAATAACCTATCTAGGTTTTACGAGTATTTTATTAAATATATTTAAAATCAGAAATAAAATTAACCACACTGTTAATGAAATAATAAAATTTAACCCTGATATATTATTTTCTGTTGATAGCCCTGATTTTACTATGCGTGTCGCCGAAAGAGTGAAAAAAATTAACAATAATATTAAAATAATTCACTATGTTGCTCCTCAAATCTGGATATGGAGAAAGAATAGAGTAAAAAAAATTAAAAAATATATCGATCATATTCTTCTATTATTTGAATTTGAAAAAAAATATTTTGACGAAGAAAATATAAAAAATACTTTCGTAGGACACCCTTTAATAGAGAATAATCAAGATAATAAAAAAATTGTTGAAAATATAATTCCTAAAGATAAAAAAATTATATCAATTTTCCCTGGTAGTAGAAAATCTGAAACGGATGCACTATTGAACATTTTAATTGATTTTATAAAACTAATGAACAGAAGACATAATGATTTTTATTTTTACTTTCATGCAACTGATGAAAATAAAAATTTAATTTTGTCAGAAATTAAAAAATTTAATATTGAAAATGTAGATGTTGTTTCTGATGAAAGTATTAAATCAAAAATTTTATCTAATTCAGTTTTTGCTGTATCTAAATCTGGCACAGTTTCACTTCAAATTTCAAGCTCAAACGTACCTTCTATAATAATTTACAAACTCAGTTTTATAAATTTTATGATATTTAAAATTTTAGTTAATGTTAAATTTGCAAATATAATTAATATTATCAATAATCGAGAGGTTATTCCAGAATTGTTACAAAATGAATGTAATGCTGATGAAATCTATAGGTCAGTCACTTATCTCTTAAAAAACCCTGAACTTATAAAAAAACAATTATTTGATTGTTCAAAAACATTAGATGGAATTAGATCTAAAACCTCCTCTTCTGAAGAGGCTTGCTTAGTTTTAAGAAATTATCTTAGTTAGTCTTTTTAAAACTTCTTCTTTACCAAGAGCAGTAACTATATCATATAATCCAGGACCAAATTTTGATCCTATTAAACCAATCCGTATAGGCTGACCGACACCTTTAAAATTTGTATCATTTTTTTTTATCAAATTATTTACTATAGGTTCTAAATTCTCCTTATTTATATTTGATATAGAAGATAAATCTTTAATAAATTCAGAAATAATTTTTTTAGCTTTATCATCTATTAATTTAATATCATCTTCATTAAAGTTAACTTCATCATCTATAATGAACTTTGAATTATTATAAATATCTTCTAAGGTTTTAGCCTTATTTTTTAAAAATGATAATGAGGATTTAACTTTTATTTCTTTATCATCTTGAATCTCTTCTTTATAGATTTTGCAATATTCATCTAGACATTTATAAAGATCTTTCTCATCGATTGTTTTTATATAGTGTTCATTCATTGATAATATTCTGCTCATATCTAGTTTTGACGGTGATTTACCAATACCTTCTAAATTAAAGTGTTCAATGCTTTCCTCTAGAGTAAATATTTCTTTATCTTGATATGACCATCCTAGTCTAAGTAAATAATTTCTTAATGCATCAGGCATTATGCCTATTTTTGAGTAATCATCTAAAGTTGAGGCATTATCTCTTTTAGACAGTTTTTTACCTTCAATAGTATGAATTAATGGAATATGTGCAAATTCTGGAACATGCCAACCCATTGCTTGGTATATTTGTATTTGTTTAAAAGTATTTATCTTATGATCGTCTCCTCTAATTATGTGAGTCATTCCCATTTGATGATCGTCAACAGTAGCAGACAAGTTGTAAGTTGGCGTTCCATCATTTCTTAAAATTATAAAGTCTTCAATTGTATTATTTTCAATTTCAATATCTCCTTGAACTAAATCTTTAAGTTTAGAATTTCCCTCTATTTTACTTTTAAATCTAATTACAGGTTTAATATCTTTTGGAGCATCTTTTTCATCAACATCTCTCCATTTTCTATTATAAATGTATGGCATCTTTTTTTGCCTAGCTCTTTTTTTTTGCTCTTCTATTTCTTCAGTAGAGCAATAACACTTATACGCATTATCATTTTTTAATAACTCGTTTGCAACTTTAATATGATCTTCTATTTTTGTAGATTGAATATATTCCTCACCATCATGTTCAATACCTATCCACTTTAATGATTTTATAATTTGAACTTTGTGTTCCTCTTTAGATCTTTCTTTATCAGTATCTTCTATTCTCAGGTGAAAAGTTCCTTTTTGATTTTTAGAGAACAACCAATTAAATAATGCAGTTCTAACCCCACCAATATGAAGAGCCCCGGTAGGGGACGGCGCAAAACGTGTTGCTACTTTAGACATCAATGTTGTTTAGACTATTTTTTTAGAAGTTTCTATATAAAGATACTAAAACTCCTTGGACTTTTACTCTATCAGGTCCAAAAATCTTAGTTTCATAGTTTCTATTAGCACTTTCAAGGGCTACAACTTTACCTTTTTTTCGAATTCTTTTTAACATTGCTTCATGCTCATCTATTAATGCAACGACAATTTTACCATTGTCAGCAGTATCTGTCCTTTTAATAATAACAGTATCCCCTTCATGAATACCTGCTTCTATCATAGAATCACCTTGAACTTTTAATCCAAAGTAATCTCCATTTTTTTCTAAATTATTAGGTAGCGGAATTCTAGAAACCTCATTTTGTATTGCTTCAACAGGTGTTCCTGCAGCAATTTTTCCAAGAACTGGTACTTCCACATCATCAGAATTAGTTTGTTCTTCATCTAATCCTCCTTTAATAACACTAGGTGAAAAACTATTATAAATATCATTGGCTGAAGCTGTTTCTGGTAATTTAATTACCTCTAAAGCTCTTGCTTTGTGAGCTAATCTTTTTATAAAACCTCTTTCTTCTAAAGCACTAATTAATCTGTGAATTCCTGATTTAGATTTTAAATTAAGAGATTGTTTCATCTCTTCATAAGAAGGAGATACACCTGAATTTCTCAACTTCTTGTTGATAAATAAAAGTAGGTTTTTTTGTTTTTTTGTTAGCATAAGAACAAATATCGTACAAATAATGTTCTATAAAAGTTCTTTTAAATTAACAATACTAAAAAAAAATAGCAAAATAGGGCTTTATTTGACTATAAAACTGAAAAGATAGAATTTTTATCTAAGTTTTTCAAAAGTGATTCACCAATTAAAAAAGTGTTAATTGATGTTTTGTTGTTTAGTTCTAGTAGCTCCTCTTTATTCTTAATTCCACTTTCAGATATTAAAGGACCGTTGTGACTTTTTACAACATCATAAATATCATAAGTTGTATTTATATCAGTTTTAAGTGTTTTTAAATTTCTATTGTTTATTCCAATTAATGCATCTTTAAAATTTAATGCTTTTTTTGCTTCTTCCACTGTATGAACTTCAACTATAACAGACATATTATATTTCAAAGCCTCATCATATAATTCAGACGCAAGATCATCTGAAACCCCAGCCAAAATAATTAAAATAGCATCTGCACCATAACTTTTTGCTAAAGGTATTTGAAATTTATCGATAAAAAAATCTTTACACAATATAGGTAAATTTATTTTATCTTTTATTTTACTAATATGAATTAAATTTCCTAAAAAATAATCTTCTTCTGTTAAAACTGAAAGACAAGTTGCTTTATTATTTAAATAAATTCGAGCAATATCTACAGGATCATAATCATCAATTATTATACCCGCTGAAGGACTTGCTTTTTTAATTTCAGCAATAATTGAGTTTTTATTATTTTTTATATTATTTTCTATTTTCTCTTTAAAATTAATATAACTATTGTTTTTATTAATTAATTCATCCAAAGTATTAAGATCTAAGGATTTTTTTAATTTATCAACTTTTTGAATTTTCTTTTGAATGATATTTTGAAGTATATTTTCAGACATTTTGAATTTTTTCTAGATGTAAAAAGGTTTTTCCAGAAAGGATAAATTCTCTTGTGTAATTATATGCTTCAGAAAAGTCAGAAAATTTTTCTCCAACAATTAAACCTGCTGCAGCATTTAAACTTACTGCTTTTGAAAAATCATTATCTTCACCTTTAAATATTTCAATCATCTTATCAGCATTAAATTTTGCATCATCGCCCACTAAATTTTTAAAATTATCTGCGTTAACCCCTAAAGCATTTGGGTCTATTTTAATTTCAGATATTTGACCATCTTTTAATTGAATAACATTAGTTTTTGCATATGGAGATATTTCGTCCAACCCATCTTCACTATTAACTATCCAGGCAAATTTTAAATTCAAATTTTTAAGTCCTTCTGCAAAAGTTTTTAATAATTTTTTATCAAAAACACCTACAACTTGTCTCTCTACAAGAGCTGGATTACTTAACGGACCAATCATATTAAAAATAGTTCTTTTTCCAATTTTCTTTCTTACAGGTCCTACAAATCTCATTGCACTATGATAATTAGGTGCAAACATAAAACCAAATTTATTAGTGTTAATTTCTTTTTCAATATCCTCTGGTTCTAAATCAATTTTAATTTTAAGGGCTTCCAAAACATCTCCAGACCCACATTTTGATGAAACAGCTTTATTGCCATGTTTAGCAACTTTTGTACCCATGCTAGCTAAAAGTATTGCAGAAGCCGTTGAAATATTAAGAGTGTTCATGCCATCACCGCCAGTTCCACAAGTATCAATGCAATCACTTACATTTACTCTTTTAGACTTTTCTCTAAGAACAAAAACTCCACCTGCTATCTCATCTGAAACTTCTCCTTTTTCAGATAATAAGATTAAAAAACTAAAAATTTCGTCATCACTAGCTTTTCCAGTCATTAATATTTCAAAAGCAGTTTTACTTTCTTCAAAAGTTAAATCTTTTTTATTTTTAAGTTTTTCTAAAATTTGATCCATAAATTTAATTGTTAATAAAGTTTTTAAGAATTTTCATTCCAAACTTAGTTTTAATACTTTCGGGATGGAATTGTACACCATGAATATTAAATTTTTTATGTTGTACACCCATTATAATCCCATCTGTTGTCTCTGCTGTAATCTCTAGATCTTTTGATAACGTTTTTTTATCAATTACCAAACTATGGTATCTGGTAGCTTCAAATGTATTTGGGAGGTTTTTTAAAATACCGATTTTTTTGGATTTGATTTTGCTAGTTTTGCCATGCATTAACTTTCTTGCTTGAACAATTTTTGATCCAAAAACTTGTCCGATTATCTGATGACCTAAACATACTCCTAGAAAAGGTATTTCTTTGTATAATGATTTTAAAATTTTAATACAATTGCCAGATTGATTTGGGTTGCCGGGTCCTGGTGAAATAACAATTTTATCATATTTCTTTTTAATGATTTCTTTAGAATTAATTTTATCATTTCTAACTACATCAACTTTAATATTTAAGGAGGAGATATAGTGATACAAATTAAAAGTAAAACTATCGTAATTATCTATTAATAATACTTTCATTATCTTAAAGCATTAATTAAAGCTTTCGCTTTATTAATTGTTTCCTCATATTCTTTTTTAGGTTTACTATCTGCAACTATACCTGCACCAGCTTGTACATAAAATTTTTTATTTTTAGCAACTGCAGTTCTTAAGGCAATGCATGTATCAAATTCTCCATTTGCAGAAAAATATCCGATTCCACCTGCATATACTTTTCTTTTCGTTGTTTCTAATTCATCTATAATTTCCATAGCTCTAATTTTTGGAGCTCCAGATACAGTCCCTGCTGGAAAACCAGCCAAGAGTGATTTAAATTTTGAAAATTTTTTATTATATTCCCCAACTACATTTGAAACTATATGCATAACATGAGAATATCTTTCAATAATGAAGCTTTCTGTAACTTTTATTGAATTTATCTTAGAGACTTTACCAGCGTCATTTCTACCTAAATCAAGAAGCATCAAATGCTCTGAAAGTTCTTTTTTATCTTTAAGTAGGTCTCTTTCATAAAAAAGATCTTCTTTTTTAGTTTTACCCCTTGGTCTAGTTCCAGCAATTGGTCTTACAGTAATTTTATTATCCCTAAGTCTCACAAGTATTTCAGGACTTGCACCAATTATTTGAAAATCCTCAAAATTGAAGAAAAACATAAAAGGAGAAGGGTTTGTTACTCTTAGCTTTTTATAAATATCTAATGGTTTCTTTGTTAATTTTGCCTCAAATCTTTGGCTTAAAACAACCTGAAAAATATCTCCTATTTTAATATATTTTTTTGCCTTATTAACCATTGATAAAAATTTATTTTTTGAAGTGTTAGATTTCACTTTTATATTTTTTGATTTTTGAATTATTTTTTTATCAATATTCTTCATTGATGACTGAATGAGTAATTTAAACAAATCAGATTTAACTTCTTCATATTTATTTTTATAGTTTTTAATTTTTTCATCTTTAAATACGTTAGATATGTAAAATATTTCTTTTTTTAAATTGTCATGAATGACTAAAGTTCTTGGACGAAGAAGTCTAACATCGGGTAAATTCAGATCATTCTTACAATTATTTGGAATTTTTTCTATGTATCTAATTGAATCATAAGAAAAATACCCAGAGATTAATGAACAAATGTTAGGTAAATTTTTAGGAGTTTCAAACTTGAAATCTTCAATTATTTTTTCAATTAATTTATCTGGTGAGTCATTTAATTTTCTCTTTTTATTTGTTTGAATTAGATAAGATTTATTATTATTAAATTCCCAAATTTTATCAGGATTTTTACCAAATATTGTATATCTACCTTTGATTTTACCTTTTTCTACAGACTCAAATATAAAACTATTTTTTTCCTCTAGAAAATTATTAATTAAATTTAATACTTCTTCATCATTTTTTACTCTCTTTTTAGTAAAGATGATTTGATTTTTTTTGCTTCTGTGTCGAAACTTAAAATTTTTGAAGCTTCGATTAATAATCATTTGAAATAATTTTTAACTCTATCAATAGTTTTTTGATTTAATTGAACTTGATATTTATCATTAAGTAATTGATCATAAGATTGTAATATGCTTTTTCTATTATTTGTATTTTCGCTATTTATAAATTTAAGATATTTTTCATCAGTTTTGTTAAATGAATTTTTATTTGTTCCGGTAATTTTTACTAAATAAATTTTATCTTCTTTATTTACTAGAGCAAAAGAGTTTACAGGTAACGCATAAAGCATTTTTACTGAATTAATATCCATGAGATTGTCATCTTCTATTGAATTAATAGAAGAATATTTCTTGTTTGAACCTGCTAATTCCTCAAATTTTAAATTATCAAATTTCTTATTTTGAATTTTCTCTATAATTTCTCTATTGTAATCAAATTTACCTTGTTGATAAATCAATTCAACAATTTCACCTTTAATAATTTCATCATTTAAGTCTGGAGCTCGATCATATTGATTATCAATATTGTAAAGTAAAAAGTTATCGCCACTTTCTACTAAGTCTATTTTTGATTCTTTCTTAGAATAAATTAGATCTTCATTAATCTTTTTACTAGAGCTAGGTGCAAACTCATTTACTTTAATTATGTCAACATTTACATCTTCTAATATACTGTCAAACGTGCTTCCTTGAGAAATTTTATTTTCAATTATGTCAATTTCATCAAAAAACTCTTGATTAAATTCATCTATGCCAATTAGATTTTTTGGATTTAAAATCACATACCTAAAATCTATATATTCTCTTTTTAGCTGATCTTTATTTTCATTAATAAATTCTTCAATTTCATTTGCTGTGAAATCAGCTTTTGTTCTGTATAGATTTTCCATATTAAAATACTCGATATCTAAAGATTTATTATTTTCTTCAAATTTTTTTTCTATCAAAAAATTTGGTGTTATTGTTCCTGCACCAATAAATTCAAATAAGTGTTTCTGTAATTCTCTATTTTTTAATTGTAATTCAAACATTGGAGCTGACAAGTTGTTGGAGAGTAAAAATTTTTCATATTTAATTCTTTGAAAAGTGCCATTTTCATCGTGAAAATTTTTATTTTCTTTAATATTTTTAAGTATGGTTCTTTCGTTAATTAAAAGATCAAAGTCTTTTATTTCTAAATCAATCAATTTAGTTGAAATTAATCCTGATAATAATTCTTCAATAATATTGTTTTCTAAATTATCTCTAATAGTTTCTTGTGAAATTCCACTTTGATTCACATAGTCAATAAAATCTTGAGTTGTTACATTTGTTTTATTTATTTTTGCAATATTATTTTGATTATTTGTGCTAAATCCACCACCAAAACCGCCGAAGATGAAAGCGAAAGCAACAAAAGCCATCACTAAAAATCCCCCAGTTTTTTTCCATCCTAATTCTTTTAGTTTTTTAATCATTGCTTTAATAATTTATTGATCTGTAAAAAACAAATCTATAGATTAAAATTTCAATTATGACAAACAAATATATGTATTTTGTAGCTAATTGGAAAATGTTTGGTGATTTAAGAACTCTAAATTCACTTGATAAAGTAATAAAGTTTTCAAAAAATAATAAAAAAAATAAGTTTAAAATAGTTTATTGTCCACCAAATACATTAATACGTCCATTATCGAGAAGACTTAAAAAAACAAAAATAGATGTTGGTGCCCAAAACTGTCATCACAGCTATGACTATGGTGCGTACACAGGACAAGTAAATTCTAATATGCTTAAAAATGTTGGAGCAAAATATATTATTTTGGGACACTCAGAAAATAGACAGTTAGGTGAAACAGATATTCTAATTAATTTAAAAATTAAAAGTGCAATTAAATCAGGTCTCAAAATTATATTTTGTATCGGTGAAACTTTGAAACAAAGAAGACAAAAAAAAACTAATGATATTTTAAAAAAACAAATTGAAAAAGGATTAAAAACAATTAAGAATAAATCTAAAATTATTATAGCCTATGAGCCTGTATGGTCTATCGGAACAGGTGTAATTCCAAAAGAAGCTGATTTAAATAAAACTATTTCATTTATTAAAAGTAGATTTGAAAAAAAATATCCTAAAATTTTATATGGTGGGTCTGTAAATACTAATAACGTAAGTATATTAAAAAAAATTCCTAACATTGATGGTTTTTTGATAGGAGGTGCATCACAAATTTCAAAAAAATTTATTGATATAATTCAAAAAACCATTAATTAGACCCAAATGGAAACTTTATTATTAATAATCAACATCATACTTGCAGTTATTTTAGTTCTTTTGGTTTTATTGCAAAAATCAGAAGGAGGTGCCCTTGGTATTGGAGTTTCTCAAGAAAATTTTATGTTATCTAGATCAGCAGGCAGCTTCATGACAAAAGCCACTGCAATCGTAGCAACACTTTTTATTATTTGTAGTTTAGCTCTAACAATAATTTCTAGAGCAGAACTTACTCCTACGGGGTCGGTATTAGATACAGCTGAGGAAAAAACCGAAGACACGCCTTCAATTCCAGAAAATAATTAATTAATCCTTTTCAATTCATTTTTTATTCGCTATAAGATACTTCCATGGCGCGATATATTTTTGTCACTGGCGGCGTGGTTTCTTCCCTTGGTAAAGGTCTCTCTTCAGCATCGTTAGCATATTTATTACAATCAAGAGGTTATAAAGTTCGTTTAAGAAAATTAGATCCCTATTTAAATGTGGATCCAGGAACAATGAGTCCTTTTCAACATGGAGAAGTTTTTGTAACTGATGATGGGGCAGAAACAGATTTAGATTTAGGTCACTATGAAAGATTTTCAGGCGTTACCGCAAAGAAAACCGATAACATTACAACCGGAAAAATTTATAGTGATGTCCTTAGAAAAGAAAGAAAAGGTCAGTATTTAGGTAAGACAGTTCAAGTTATTCCTCATATCACAGATAGAATTAAAGAATTTATAAAACACGATACATCTAAAGAAGATTTTGTGATTTGTGAAATAGGAGGAATAGTAGGAGATATAGAAAGTTTACCATTTGTAGAAGCGATAAGACAATTTTCCAATGATATTGGTAAAAAAAATGCATTATTTATTCATTTAACTTTAGTTCCTTATTTAAAAGCATCGGATGAAATAAAAACAAAACCAACCCAACACTCAGTTAAAGAATTAAGAAGCATTGGTATTCAACCTGATATTATTATTTGTAGATCAGAAAGACCTATTCCTTTAGACCATAGAAAAAAAATATCTTTGTTTTGTAATGTTGATATTAAAAATGTAATTGAAACTGTTGATGTTAAAACTATTTATGAGGCACCGATAAGTTTTTTTAATCAAAAATTAGATATTCAAGTTTTAAATTATTTTAAATTAAAATCAAAAAAACCTGCAAATTTGATTCCTTGGAAAAAAATAACTAAAATTACTCTTAATACCAAAAGACATGTTAATATTGCAATTATTGGAAAATATGTTGAATTAAAGGATGCTTATAAATCTTTAGATGAAGCGCTTACTCATGGAGGAATATCCAATAATCTTAAAGTTAATTTGGTAAGAATAGATTCTGAAAAATTAAAAGTTTCAGAAATAAAAAATAAACTTAAAAATGTTTCAGGAATTCTAATTCCAGGTGGGTTTGGTAAAAGGGGAACTGAGGGTAAAATTGAATCGATAAGGTATGCAAGAATAAATAAAATTCCATTCCTTGGAATTTGTTATGGAATGCAAATGGCAATAATTGAATTTGCTAGAAATCAATTAAAGATTAAAAAGGCAACTTCTTCTGAGTTTGATAAAGGCGGTGTTCATATTATTGGCTTGATGCATGAATGGGAGAAAAGTGGTAGAAAAGTTAAAGGAACAGATAAAGACTTGGGAGGCACCATGAGACTTGGTTCTTATGATGCAGTTTTAAAAGATAAATCTAAAATTAGAGATATTTATAAATCTAGATCAATCAAAGAGAGACATAGACATAGATATGAAGTGGATATTTCGTATAAAGAAAAATTTGAGAAGAAAGGATTAATATTTTCAGGTTTATCTCCAGATCATAAGCTTCCAGAGATAATAGAAATTAAAAATCATCCTTGGTTTATAGGAGTTCAGTTCCATCCTGAATTTAAATCTAGACCTTTGAACCCACATCCTTTATTCTCCTCTTTTATCAAAGCAGCAAAAAATCATAGATGAGTGCGATTAAAGTAAATTGTGAAAATATAGAAATTTCAAATAACAATAAGATTTGTATTATTGCAGGTCCATGTCAGTTAGAGACAGAACAACATGCACTCGATATGGCAGGAAAAATCAAGGAAATTACTTCGAAATTTGGCCTTGGATTTATTTACAAAACTTCATTTGATAAAGCGAACAGAACAAGTTTAAAAGGTAAAAGGGGAGCAGGATTAGATGCATCACTTCCTGTATTTGATAAAATTAAAAAGGAATTGAATATTCCTATTTTAACAGACATTCATAATGCTGAACAATGTGAAATTGTTTCAAAACATGTTGATGTTTTACAAATCCCAGCTTTTTTATGTCGACAAACAGACTTATTAATTGCAGCAGCTAAAACAAATAAAATTATTAATGTAAAAAAAGGTCAGTTCTTAGCACCGTGGGATATGGTGAATGTAACTAAAAAAATTTCAGACTCAGGAAATAAAAACATCTTAGTCACAGAGAGAGGCGCAAGTTTTGGATACAACACTTTAGTCTCTGACATGAGATCATTACCTATTATGGCAAAGAATGGTTATCCAGTAATTTTCGATGCAACTCATTCTGTTCAACAACCAGGTGGCCAAGGAGAATCCTCTGGTGGTCAAAGAGAATTTGTTGAATATTTAGCAAGAGCTGCAGTTGCGGTTGGAGTTGCAGGTGTATTTATTGAAACGCATCAAGATCCTGATAATGCTCCTTCAGATGGACCAAACATGGTACCATTGAATAAATTAGAGAATCTATTAAAACAATTACACGATATAGATAATCTAATTAAAAAATAGTGAGTAAAATTTTAAAAGTAAAAGCACGTCAAGTTTTTGATAGTAGAGGAAATCCAACAGTAGAGGCAGAGGTTTATATAAAAAATAATAGCGCATCCGCTATTTGTCCTTCAGGTGCTTCAACAGGAACTTTTGAAGCTTTTGAAAAAAGAGATAAAAACAATAAACAGTATTTAGGAAAAAGTGTTTTAAATGCAGTTAACTTGGTTAACACAAAAATTTCAAAAAAATTAAAAGGACAAAGTGTTCATAACCAAGAAAGAATTGATACATCGCTAATTAACTTGGATGGCACAAGACAAAAAACTAATTTAGGAGCTAATGCAATGTTAGCTGTTTCTATGGCTGTTAAAAAACTTTCTGCAAAAGCAAAAAAATTACCTTTGTATAAAACTTTTTCTCAAAAAAATAACTTTCAATTACCCTATCCATTAATGAACATTATTAATGGTGGAGCGCATGCAAATAATGGTCTTAGAATTCAAGAATTTATGATCAGACCTGATCGAGCAAAAAGTTTTTCTGAGGCAATGCGGATTTGTTTTGTTGTCATTAAAAACTTAAGTAAATTAATTAAAGATAAAGGTTTATCAACTTCAGTAGGTGATGAAGGTGGATTTGCACCCATGATCAGTAGTAATAATCAAGCTTTAGATTTAATTGTGAGTGCAATTAAAAAATCGGGATTTATTAATGGTAAAGATGTTTCTATTTGTCTAGATGTGGCTGCTAATGAATTATATAAAAAAAACAAATACTCTATTCATTCAAAAAGTTATATTTCAGTAGATAAATCAATTAAAGAATATCAAAAAATTATTAAAAAATATAAAATTAAGTCAATTGAAGATCCATTTGCTGAAAATGATTGGTTGGCATGGAATAAATTAATGAAATCAATAAAAAAAGTTCAGATCGTTGGAGATGATTTGTATGTAACAAATCTTGAAAGATTAAAGAAAGGTTTCTTAAATATTTCTTCAAATTCTATCTTAATTAAACTAAATCAAATTGGCACTGTTTCAGAAACTTTAGATGTAATCAAATTTGCTCAAACCATTGGATATAAAACAATTATATCTCACCGATCAGGTGATAGTGAGGATACGTTTATTGCTGATTTAGCAGTGGGTACTAATTCAAATCAAATTAAAACAGGATCCTTGGCTAGATCTGAAAGAGTTGCAAAATATAATCAATTAATCCGTATTGAAGAAGAACTTGGAAAAAAAGCGAGGATGAATAAGATCAATTAATGCTTCGATTAATAAAAAGAAATTATTTTTTATTAATATCTGTTTTTCTTATTTTCTATTTTAGTTTTAATTTAGTGTCTGGAGAGAGGGGTCTTTTTTCATACATAGAAAAAAAGGAACTTTTGTCTAACTTGAAAAAAGAAGAATTAACCCTAACTAATAAAATAGAAGATATGGATCATAAAAATTCACTTCTAAGTACTAATTTAGATCTTGATTATATTGAGACTTTAATTAGAGAAAGATTTTTATTTGGCAAAAAAAATGAGACAATTTATATAATTAAAAAAGATGAAAAGTAGACATCCAGAAAAAGAAAACAAACCGGTTAATCCAATTAAAAAAAAACCAGAATGGATTAGATCAAAACTTACAAATAGTAAGGAATTTTTTTTAACTAAAACAATTGTAAATAACAATAATCTTGTAACTGTTTGTCAGGAAGCAAACTGTCCAAATATAACTGAATGTTGGAGTAAGCGACATGCAACTTTTATGATTATGGGAGACACATGTACAAGAGCTTGTGCTTTTTGTGATGTTAAAACCGGTGTACCAGGAAAATTAGATCAACTTGAGCCTGTAAAGATTGCAGAAGCGGTAAAAAAATTAAATTTAAAACATGTTGTGATTACTTCAGTGGACAGGGATGATTTAGATGACGGTGGATCAGAACATTTTTTTGAAGTAATTAATCAAACAAGAAAATCAAACCCAAAGACTACTATTGAAGTTCTTACACCTGACTTTTTAAGAAAAGGAGATGCATATAAAAAAGTTTTAGATGCTAAACCAGATGTTTTTAATCATAATATTGAAACTGTCCCTAGTCTTTATTTAAAAGTTCGACCTGGATCTAGATATTTTGCATCTTTAGAGCTTTTGAAAAATGCAAAAAAAGTTAATAAAAATATTTTTACTAAATCTGGAATAATGGTTGGCTTAGGGGAGACAAGAGATGAAATTTTACAAGTAATGGATGATTTAAGAGCTGCGGATGTTGATTTCATAACTATAGGTCAATATTTGCAACCATCGACAAAACATTATCCACTAGATAGATACTACACACCAAAAGAATTTGAGGATTTAGGAACAATAGCAAAAGCTAAAGGATTTTTATTAGTTTCCTCATCCCCTTTAACTAGATCTTCATATCATGCAGATGAAGATTTTGCAAAACTTCAACAAAACAGATTGAAAAATAATTAATGCCAAAAGCATCAGTTAAGCGATTAATTGATAACAGAAAGGATAAACTAATTGAGTTTGTTTTAGATATTGAAAAATACCCAGAATTTATACCTTTCTGTGATAATTCAAAAGTTTATGAGAGAAGTGATAACGGAGATACAATAAATATAATTGCTGATCTTACAATAGGTAAGGGACCGTTTAAGGATACATTTAAAAGTGACGTTAAATTAAATAAAAAAAATGATCATATTCATGTTGTTAATTTAGGTGGACCATTAAACCATTTAGAAAATAATTGGAAATTTATTGAAGTAGGAAATGATACAGATGGTTACAAAACAGAAGTATTATTTGATATTGATTTTGAAATCGAAAATAAGTTTTTAAATATTTTAATGACAAAATCTTTTCAATTTGGTTTGGAAAAGATAGCAGATGCGTTTCAAAAAAGAGCTGAAAGTATTAAATAATTTTACTGATTATCTTAATTACAGTACGAACTGTTGATTTTTGAATTGAATTACGATTTTTTGATTTAAATTTATTTTCTTTAATAAGCAGGGTTTTACCTTTTTTAACTCCAATATAAACAAGACCAACTGGTTTTTCTTTTGATCCACCTCCTGGTCCAGCAATTCCCGTTATTGACACGTTGATTTTACTCTTTGAAATTTTAGATAAATTTTTAACCATTGCTTTACAACACTCACTGCTTACAGCACCATATTTTCTAATAGTATTTTTATTAATCTTTAATATTTTCATTTTAGCTTGATTAGAGTAAGTCGTTAGACCCATTTGAAAGTATTTTGATGAATTAGCTAATTTAGTCAAATTATGAGCCAGCAACCCTCCCGTGCAAGACTCAGCTACAGATATAGTTAATTTTTTTTTAATTAATCTTTTATGAAGTAAATAAATACTCATTAGAATTTTAAACTTATTAAGTATATTAATATCATTGAATATAAACCTGCCATTATATCATCCATAATTATTCCAAAATAGTTTTTATGGTTTTTATCAAAATAACTTACTGGAAAAGGTTTTAGGATGTCAAAAAATCTAAAAAAGACAAAAGATAAAATATAATAAATTTCAATGGAAATACTTATTCGATCAGTTTGATTTAAATATAGCAATAAAATTAAAGGCATGGATTGTCCTAAAACTTCATCAATTACTATTTGTCTTGGATCTTTATTTTTAAATTCAGATTCTGAGTCTTTTACGGCATAAAATGAATAAAGGAACAAAAGTATAAAAAAAATAATTGAAAATTTTAGATCTGTGTAACCTAAAATTTCGTAAGCAATATAAATAAAAACAGCGGTAACAGCAGAAGTTAAAGTTCCAGGAATTTTGGTTAAATATCCATAACCAAAGAAAGTGGACAACAAAACATTTATTTTTTTCATTGTGTAATTGAGCAAATAACTTCACAAGCTATTGCTTTTTCCTTTCCGATTAATCCAAGTTTTTCTACTGTTTTACCTTTTAGGTTAATTAATTCTTTATCAATATTTAATAAATTAGATAGAGATTTGATTATTTTATCTCGATAAATTGAAACTTTAGGTTGCTCACATATTAAATTTATATCTAAATTATTTATATAAAAATTATTATTATTTAATATCTGAACGATAGGCCTAAGCATTTTAGGAGATCTAATATTTTGATATTTTTTCTGATTATCCGGAAAAAAAGTACCAATATCTTTTTTTCTCATTGCCCCAAGAAGAGAATCAATTATTGAATGAATAATTACATCTCCATCAGAATGTCCTTTAAGTCCTGAGTGATAAGGGATTTTTATTCCACCTAAAAAAAGTTTTTTGCCTTTTATTAATCTATGAATGTCAAAACCAATACCAAAATAAGTTTTATTAGTTTCGATATCTTCTTTAAATGTAATTTTATTATTTAAATTTTCTCCTTTAATAAACTTAATTTTAAGATTGTTTTCAATAAATAATGTTGCTTCATCAGTAATTTTATTTTTTTGTTTAATTGAAAGACTATATAAAACTTTAAATTTAAAAGCTTGAGGGGTTTGAGTTAAAATTGAATTATTTCGATTTAAGTTAAATAGTTGTTTTTTTATTTTGTATTTAATGGAGTCTTTTGAATTTATGTAAGGTATTACTGCTTTATTGTTTTTAAGAGATTTAATTATATTTCTTAAAAGCTTGATAGTGAAATTTGGTCTAGCTGCGTCGTGAATTAGAACATTATTAGGTTTAAATTTTTTTATATATTTTAAGGCAATTAAAGAAGAATCCGATCTTTCGTTACCACCTTTTATAATGGATACATTATTAGGGAATTTTTCTTTGATACTTTTTTTATTCTTTACGACTAATATAATTTTTTTAAACAGCTTTGATTTCAAGGCTTTTTCTAATGAATGTTTAAAAAGAGCCTTGTTTTTATAAATATGGAGTTGCTTTGGTTTTTTTGAATTAAATCTTTTGCTTTGTCCTGATGCTAGTATTATAAAATAATTATTCATTTATATGGTAGTTTTTATATTCAAATGTACGAATTTATTAAAAAAAATATATATCTAATAATATTATTTATTATCACATTATCGATAGGTTTTTTAACCTTTTTAACTTTTATTGATAAAGGATTTATTGAATTATCAGATCAAAATTTACAAATTTTATTAGTACTAAACATTTTTCTTTTAATAGCACTTTTTATTTTTATTTTTATTGAAATTAAGAGTGCAATTAAAAATGATATTGATAAAGATGGTTTAAATTCAAATAAAAAATATATCACATACTTTGGTTTATTTACTTTAATTCCATCAGTATTAATTTCAATATTTTCACTTTTTTTATTTTCTTTTGCTTTAGAAAAATATTTTGACAAAAAAGTTACTACAGTTGTTAATAATTCATATGAATTAGCAAGAAATTACGTTAAAGAAATTAGAAACAAAATTCAATCTGATATTGTTTTGATAGCTTTTGACACGAATAAAAGTAAAAGATTTTTAAATGACGATCAGAATGAGTACAGGAGATTTTTAGATACACAAAAATTAATTAGAAATGTTGATGAAGTGCACATCATAGATATTAATAAAAAAATATTATTTACTACTTTGAAAGATGATCAGCCATATGTACCACCTGTTGATAGAGCTTTAAATTTAGTTTTAGATGATGATCGTCCTTTAAAGATTATTAATGCGCCTGAAAACATTTCCGCAGCAATAATGAGACTCCAAAATTTTGAAGATAGATTTTTGTATGTAGTTAAGTATCTAGACAAAGATATTTCTAGATATTTAACAGAATCTGAAGAAGCTATTAATTTTTATTATACAGTTGAAGAAAAAAGTACTGGAATTAAAATTTCATTTGCTATTATTTATATTATAGTTGTAAGTGTTTTATTATTTGTCTCTATATCCATTGCGATAAGATTTTCATCAAGATTTTTTAGATCTATTAATAACTTAATTCTTGCGTCATCTTCAATTGGACAAGGAAATTTTGATGCAAAAGTTCCTGAAGTTAAAACAGATAAGGATTTAGAGACTTTAAATAAAAATTTTAATTTGATGATAGATAGATTGAAAAGTCAACAAGAAAAACTAATCATTAATGAAAGACATGAGGCATGGGGAAGCCTAGCAAGAAAGCTTGCACATGAAATTAAAAATCCACTTACTCCAATTCAATTAACTATAGATAGGTTAAAAAATAAATATTCTAAAAAGTTACAAGAAAGTGAAATTGAGAATTTTAAAGATAATTTAAAAGTTATCAATAACCAAATAAAACAAATCGAAAAATTAGTTAATGAATTTTCTGATTTTGCAAGAATGCCCAAACCAATATTTAGAGAGAATAATCTAGTAGATATAATTCATGAAAATATAAATTTGCTTAAAGAATTAGACAATACTATTGAAATTATTTTTAAAAAAGATTTTGATAAAATTACTTTAGATAGTGATAAAGAACAAATAAGTAGAGTTTTTTTAAATTTAATTAAAAATTCAATAGAAAGTATCAATCAAAAAGCTCAAAAAAATAATGTTTTCAGCAAAAAAATTACTATTGAACTTACACGTGATGATAGCCACATTAAAGTTATTATAGAAGATAATGGTGTTGGTTTTAGTGAGATAAAAAATAATATTAAAGATATACTTAACCCATATTTCACAACCAAGAAAAATGGAACTGGTTTAGGATTGTCAATAGTGAATAAAATTATAAATGATCATAATGGAAAAATAGATTTTATACCAATTAAAAATGGTGCAAAAATTAATATTACATTTTTAAAACAATAATGAGTGAAGAAATTTTAATTGTCGATGATAACGCTGATATCAGAAATATAATTAATGAATTAATTAAAGATGCTGGTTATAAAACTCGATTAGCTGCAAATTATAATCAAGCACTTGCTGAAATAGATAAAAAATTACCTGATGTTGCAATTCTTGATGTTAAATTAGATAAAGGGGATAATGATGGAATTGAGCTTCTTTCACATATCAAATCTAAAAACAAAGATACTCCAGTTATAATTATATCAGGACACGCCAATATTGAAATGGCTGTAAAGTCACTGCAGCATGGAGCTTTTGAATTTATAGAAAAACCATTTGATCAGGAAAGATTAATTAATTTTATTAAAAGAGCTGTTGAAAATTTTAATTTAAAAAAACAGAATAGAGAATACGAAAGTAAATTATTTTCCTCATATGAGTTAATTGGAAATAGTAAAAATATTATAAATATAATTGATCAGATTAAAAAAATATCAGTAACCGAAAGTAGAGTTTTTATTAGCGGACCCTCAGGCTCAGGTAAAGAATTAATAGCAAGAAAAATTCATAAAACATCCACTAGAAGTACAAATTCATTTATTGTTTTAAATGGTGCTTTGTTAGACACAAATAAATATGAATTAGAATTATTCGGTGAAGAAAAAGAAAATGGCTCTATTTCATATGGCGCACTTGAAAAAGCTAATAAAGGAACACTTTTAATTGATCAAGTTTCAGAAATACCATTAGATATACAGTCTAAAATATTGAGAGTTCTAACTGATCAAAAATTTAAAAGAGTCAATGGATCTACTGATTTGAGTGTAGACGTGAGATTAATCTGTTCATCTAGTAAAGATTTGAAAAAAGAAATTGAAATTGGAAACTTTAGAGAAGATTTATTCCACAGAATAAATGTTTTTGAGATAAATATTGAACCACTAAACCAAAGAATTTCAGATATACCTTTGTTAATCAAATATTTTTCAAAAAAAATATCCGAAAATTATAAAATTAAAGAGTTAGATATAGATGAAAATAATAGCTACATACTTAATCATAATTGGCATGGTAACGTGAGAGAATTAAGAAATTTAATTGAGAGGATTGCAATCCTGCAACCAGATTCAAAAGATAAAGTTTCAAATATTATTAAAGAATCTCTCAAAAATACAAATTTTGATGAACAATTGGCTGAAAATAGCCTTTCTGTGCCATTAAAAGAAGCTAGAGAAAAATTTGAAAAGGAGTATTTAACTATTCAACTTAAGAAATTTAATGGAAATATTTCAAAAACTGCAAATTTTGTTGGAATGGAAAGAAGCGCATTACATAGAAAATTAAAAGTTTTAGGCATCAAAGAATTTAATTAGATGAATATAATCATTTGTGGAGCTGGAAGAGTAGGGTTCACTATAGCTAAACAGCTAAGTGAACAAGGTCACTCTATAACAGTTATAGACCCTTCTAGCGAAGATATTCAAAAAATTGATGATGCTTTAGATGTTAAAGCTATAGTTGGAAAAGGTACTTATCCTTCAATATTAGAAAAAGCTAATGCAACAGAGACTGATATGATTATAGCCGTTACAAGAAACGATGAAATAAATATGCTTATTTGCCAAATAGCTTTTTCAGTTTTTAAAATTCCAAAAAAAATAGCAAGAATAAGATCTCAAGATTATCTAAATCCAAAATTTACAAGAGTTTATAATAAAGAGAATCTACCAATAGATGTAATTATTTCACCAGAGATTGAAATTGCTAAATCAATACAACAAAAACTTGAGGCACCTGGAGCGTTGGATAGTGTTCCATTTGCTGAAAATAAAATTAGATTATTAGAAATTTTAATTAATGAAAATTGTAAATTAATCAATATCAAACTTAACGATTTAACTAAAAAATATCCTAATTTAGATGCAAACATTATTGGAATAATAAGAGATGAAAAATTTTTGATACCAAAAAAAAATGATGATATTAAAAAAAATGATAAAATATATGTAATAATTAATTCCTCACAAATGTCAGATACTTTAGATGCTTTTGGACATAATGAAAAAGTATCTAAAAATATTTTAATTGTAGGTGGTGGCAATATAGGATTTAATTTAGCTAAAAGTATTGAGGAAACTTTGGATGCTGCAAGAGTTAAAATTATTGAAAAAAACAAAGAAAGAGCTGAATTTCTTGCTAGTGAATTAAATAACACAATTATCATTAACGGTGATGCGTTAGATGAGGAAGTTCTTGTAGAGGCTAATTTACAAGAAGCAGAGACAGTTCTTGCTTTAACAAATGATGACGAGGATAATTTAATGGTAAGTGTTCTTGTTGAAAAATTTGCAAAAGATGAAAAAGATATAGATGATAAAAGAACAATGGCTTTAATTAATAAGCCAAATTATTCTTTATTACAAAATTCTTTAAAAATAGATGATCTTATTGATCCTCGAATGAATACTGTATCAAGTATTTTAAAACATATTCATAAAGGGACAATTGAAACTGCTTACACAATTATGAATGGTGAGTATGAGGTAATTGAAGCTGAAATTATAGAGACATCAGAACTAATTAATAAAGAATTAAAAAATTCAAATTTACCCGACGAAATAAGAATTGGTGCAGTCTTAAGAGAAAATAAAGTTATTATACCTCGATCAAATTTTGTTTTTCAAAAAGAGGATAAAGTTGTCTTTTTAGCTAAAAAAGACTCAATTTCAGTAGTAGAAAATATATTTAGAATTAGTTCTATTTAATTAGATGTCTTTTTTTAGAGTAAAGTTCTTAAGTTTCTTTTTTATTTTAATATCAATTTTTTCTTTTTTTAATATTATTTATTCATATTATTTTAATTTATATCTAAATTTAAATACCTATTATTTCTGCTTAATTATTTCCTTAGTAATTGGAATTCTTTTTTATAAAATTAAAACTGACCATAAAAAATCTTCAATATTTGAGAAAATATTAACTGTATTATTAGGATATGTATTAATGCCTTTAATTTTATCGATACCTTTCTATTTAAGTATTTATAATTTAACTTTTTTAAATGCTTTCTTCGAAGCTGTTTCTGGTTTTACATCGACAGGTTTTACTATCTTTGAAAATATAAAACATATCGACCAAGGCTTGATCTTATGGAGATCATCAATACAGTGGATAGGTGGATTGTATTTTTTATATTCTATAATTTTTTTAATTGATATTTATGATGAGAGTTTAAAAAAAACTTTAACTAATTTTTTATCTTTTAATTCTACTGAGATAATAAGACAATCAATAAAAATTCTTTTATTGTACTCGGGATTAACCCTAGCAATTTTTATTATTTTGAACATTTTTGGAATACGGTCTTTTAATTCACTAAATTTAGCAATGACAATAATTTCATCAGGTGGATTTTTACCTGTAAATGAACTTTCATTAATTTTAACAAATGATCTTCAAGTTATTATATTTTCTTTTTTGATGTTGATTTCTTTTTTTAGTATTTTTTTTACATATAATTTAATTTTTCTAAGAAATAAAAATATAAATTTTTTTTATGAAGATATCCATTTATTTTTATACTTTATTTCGGTTGTAAGTATATTTTTTGTTTTCTTTAGTTATGATTCTAATTTCACTTTAAGTTTTTTATCTTTAGTTAGTAGTATTTCAAATATAGGTATTTCACTCGAGGTTGATCAAACAAATTTTAACTTTATTTATATTTTGCTTGTAATTATTGGAGGATCTTTTTTTTCTACAAGTTCAGGTTTAAAATTTTTAAAAATATATTCATTAACTAAATATTCAATAAATCAAATTCTTTCTTTTAGTAGGCCAAAAAATGTATTTATGAATAAACTGATTTTCTCTAAAATTAATTTTGATATTAAAGATATAAATAAATATTTTTTAACAATATTAATATTTGTTATTTCTCTTTTTTCTTTAACTATCTTATTGTCTTTATCGAGTATTGAATTTGAATATTCTTTTAAATTAGCTATATTAACCCTAATGAACACAGTTAATTCCTCTTCGTATGGTGTGTCAGAATTTGATTTTCAAAACTTACACTTTTTAACCAAATATTTTCTTATATTTTTTATGATAATCGGAAGAGTTGAACTTTTATCTTTATTATTAATAGCTAAAAAATTTCTTTTTAAAAATTAATTAAGTATTATATATATCAATAAAATTTTGCGCCCTTAGCTCAGCTGGATAGAGCATCGGTTTTCTAAACCGAGGGTCGTAGGTTCGAATCCTTCAGGGCGCGCCATTCCTTATTTTTCCCTATAAATAAAGTAAAATTTCACTTGACGAGAATTTAAATAAAATTCAATTTGTAAATTAATTTTTCTTGAACACAATTTTCTTACATGCTTAAATTAAGAATATTCAAAAGTAATTTTGAATTATTTGTTAACAAATAAAAATAACATAAAGGAAGAATAATGTTTAAATACTTAAAACAATTAACTTCTTTAGTCGCTATGGTTGCGGTGTTGTTTACTTTTACAACAGAAACTATGGCTGCTAAAAAATCTAAAACACTTAAAAACACTCAAAAAAAGGGTTTTGTAAGATGTGGTGTATCTCAAGGTCTCCCAGGATTTTCTAATGCTGATGCTGCAGGAAATTGGACAGGTGTTGACGTTGATGTATGTAGAGCTGTAGCTGCTGCAGTATTAGGTGATGCAAACAAAGTTAAGTTTACACCACTAAGTGCTAAAGAAAGATTTACTGCTTTGACTTCTAATGAGATTGATATCTTATCAAGAAACACAACTTGGACTCTTTCAAGGGATGCTGACATCGGACTTACTTTCGTAGGTGTAAACTTTTACGATGGTCAAGGTTTTATGGTTAGAAAAAATTCAGGAATATCATCTGTAAATGATTTTAAAAATGGTGTTTCTGCTTGTACTAACCTTGGAACAACTACTGAGCTAAATATGAGAGATTTCTTTAATTCAAAAGGAATCAGTTATGAGCCAGTAACTTTCGAAAAAGCTGACGAAGTTGTTGCAGCATACGATGCTGGTAGATGTGATACATACACAACTGACAAATCTGGTCTAGCTGCTCAAAGAATTAAATTGAGTAGTCCAGATGATCATATGGTTTTACCTGAAACGATTTCAAAAGAGCCACTAGGCCCTGTTGTACGTCAAGGTGACTCTGTTTGGGAAGATATCGTAAGATGGTCTCTAAACACTATGATTGAAGCTGAAGAATATGGTGTTACTTCTGCTAATGCAGACTCTATGAAAACTTCTGATAATCCAGCGGTAAAAAGATTAGTTGGTGCTGAAGGTGAATTAGGAGCTGCTTTAGGTTTAGATAATGACTGGAGTTTAAGAATTATCAAGCAAGTTGGTAACTACGGTGAAAGCTATAAAAGAAATATTGCTGACACTGGAATTCTACCTGACAGAGGTCCAAATGAATTATGGACTAAAGGTGGAATACTTTATGTACCACCAGCAAGATAATTTATATCTTTAAATAAAACTTAAAAAGGGCTAGATTTTTCTAGCCCTTTTTTTTATAAGTCATGAATTATTGTGAATATTAAAAAAATATTACCCCAGTTACTTACACTTTTAGTAGTAATTCTTATATTTGGTTTTTTTTCATATAACGCCCAAGTTAACATGGAAAATAGAGGAATTACTTTTGGGTATGGATTTTTATCTCAAGAATCGTCATTTGATGTTCAATTTTCATTGATTGAATATGATGGTTCACACTCATATTTTAGAGCATATCTAGTTGGTTTATTAAATACTATTTTAGTTTCAGTTATAGGAATTATATTTGCTACTATAATTGGAGTCATTGTAGGAATTGCAAGATTATCAAATAATTATTTAATTGAAAGATCAGCTTCGGTTTATGTAGAATTTTTTAGAAACATCCCTTTATTATTGCAAATATTTTTTTGGTATTTTGCTGCTTTAAGAGCATTACCCTTACCTCAAGATACAGAGCCTATGTTTGGTGTATTTTTTCTTACCATAAAAGGTTTTTTTGTTCCTGCATTTGTTTGGAATAATTTAGATATTTTTATTTATTCAATAATTGCTGCAATAATTTCAATTATTTTCATTAGAATTTATGCAAAAAGAAAACAAGAAAATGAGGGAGTTCAAACACCAGTTTTATCAATTTCAATAGGTTTATTGTTAATTTTACCAATTTTAAGTTTTTTATTTGGTGGGGTTGATGCATCAGTTGAAGTACCTGTAATTAAACAATTGTCTCAATCTGGTTTCACTTATGAAGGAGGAATTAAGTTGCCACCTGAATTAATATCTCTTGCTTTAGCTCTATCATTATATACAGCAACGTTTATTGCTGAATGTGTAAGAGCAGGTGTTCAAGGTGTTAGTAAAGGTCAAAAAGAAGCTGCTGCTTCTATAGGATTAACTCCAAACCAAGTATTAAAATTAGTGGTAATGCCGCAAGCTTTAAGGATTATAATTCCACCAACTACTAATCAATATTTAAACTTAACTAAAAATTCATCACTTGCAGCTGCTATAGCTTATCCAGATTTAGTTCTTGTATTCGCTGGAACAGCTTTAATGCAGACAGGTAGAGCAATAGAAATTGTCTCTATAACAATGTTAACTTATTTATCACTGAGTATATCAATTTCAATATTCATGAATTGGTACAATAAAAAAATAGCTATTAAAGAAAAATAATGAGTAAATTGAATTTTTTACAACCAGATAAAAATAATCTTAACACCTATTTATATACAGGGGTAATTTTAGTTGCATTTAGTATATTTATAGTTTTTTTAAATTCTTTTTTTAATAAAGATATAGTTTCATTTTTACCTGGACCTATCAGTTTCTTTTTACCACTAATTTTAGGGTTTATTGGACTTCATTTAATTAGAATTGATTATTCAGGCTTAAAGTTTTTAGATAAAGTTAATAAAAATATCAATACTAACAATTTTAATGCTTTTTTATCATTATTAATTGTGTTCGTAGTTATCAAATCACTCCCACCATTATTGAGTTGGTTTATTATAGATGCAAACATTGCGGGTGATTCAAAAGATGTTTGTACAGGTAGTGGTGCTTGTTGGACTTATATTAAAATTTGGTTTAATAGATTTATGTATGGAATGTATCCCAATCCTGAGCAATGGCGTATTAACTTATCATTCATTGCTTTAGCTTTTTTAGGATGTGTTGGTTTTTTTGCTACAGAAAAATTTAAAAAATATTTAACGCTCTATTATGTGGTTGTTTATCCAATCATTGCTTTTTTCTTTATTTTCTTTTTTATATCTGGTGGTCCAATTTTTTTTGATTTTTCTTATGGAATTATTGCTGCTGTAATTTCAATTATTTTAGGTTTTTTTATTCCTTCAAAATTTAAAATGTACTATTTCATTATAGTTCCGATCACACTTTATATATTGCTAAAATATGTATTTTTTTATGAAGAACTTATTGAACTTGGTAAACTGGAAGCATTAGAGTGGGTAGAGACAGGCGCTTGGGGAGGTTTGTCTTTAACTTTTATAGTCTCATTCTTCTGTTTGATTTTCTGCTTTCCTATAGGCTTATTTTTATCTCTTGGAAGAAGATCAGATTTTCCGATAATTAAATATATTTCAATAGGAATGATTGAATTTTGGAGAGGGGTACCATTGATTACAGTATTATTTATGTCCTCTGTAATGTTTCCAATGTTTTTACCTGAAGATATGTTTATTGATAAATTGGTAAGGGTAATTATTGCAATTTCATTGTTTGAAGCTGCTTATGTAGCAGAAGTTATTAGAGGTGGTTTGCAAGCATTGCCTAGAGGTCAATATGATGCTGCCAAATCTTTAGGAATGGGTTATTGGAAAATGCATATTTTGGTGATTTTACCTCAGGCACTTAAACTTGTAATACCTGGTATTGCCAATACTTTCTTAGCGCTTGTAAAAGATACTCCTTTAATATTTGTTGTAGGACTTTTAGAAATTGTTGGAATGTTAAACCTTGCTAAAACTAACCCTGAGTGGTTAGGTTTTGCAATGGAAGGTTATGTGTTTGCATCAGTACTATTTTTTATTATTTGCTATGCAATGAGTAAATATAGTTATAATTTAGAACAAAAATATAAAACGGAAAGATAATGTCAAAAATAATTCAAATTACAGAAATGAATAAGTGGTTTGGTGATTTCCAAGTATTAAAAAATATTAATTTAGAAGTTGAAAAGAATAAAAAAATTGTTGTGTGTGGACCTTCAGGATCAGGTAAATCGACATTAATTAGATGTATAAACAGACTTGAGGAACATCAACAAGGTTCAATTATTGTAGATGGAAATGAATTAACAGAAGATACTAAAGACATAGAAAAAATTAGAGCTGAAGTTGGAATGGTGTTTCAACAATTTAATTTATTTCCTCATCTTTCTATTTTAGATAATTGCACACTAGCTCCAATTTGGGTAAAAAAAATGCCAAAAAAAGAAGCAGAAGATTTAGCGCTTCAGCACTTAGAAAAAGTACAAATTGCAGACCAAGCTAGTAAGTATCCAGGACAACTTTCAGGTGGTCAACAACAACGATGTGCAATTGCTAGAGCACTATGTATGGAGCCAAAAATAATGTTATTTGACGAGCCTACATCCGCACTCGACCCAGAAATGATTAAAGAAGTGTTAGATGCAATGGTAAATTTAGCTAAAGCAGGAATGACAATGATTGTAGTAACGCATGAGATGGGATTTGCAAAAGAGGTTGCAGATGAAGTTATTTTTATGGACGAGGGTATGATAGTTGAAAGAGCTGAAACTAAGGAGTTTTTTGCAAACCCGAAGAGTGATAGAACCAAGCTATTTTTAAGTCAAATCCTTTAAAAAATATAACTACTATAAGGCATAATATAAGATTTAAACAATCTAAAAAATTCAATTTTCTATTCAAGTAATGCTTGACAGTATTTTGATTATTTCAAATTTCTTACAAAAAAAAATAAATTTTTCTATTGCAGTAACATTAATAAATAGGTTGAATGAGCTTTATAAAATTTAATTAAGAGGGGTCTTAATGGAAGATAATTTCAATAAACACTTAGGCAATAAGCTTAAGCTAAGAAGATTAGCTTTAGGTTTAACTCAGACTAAAGTAGCAAAAGCAATTAATGTAACATTTCAACAAATTCAAAAGTATGAGAAAGGGACTAACGGTGTAAGTTCGATAAGATTACTTCAACTTGCAAATTATTTAAAAGTTCCAATTAATTATTTCTTTGAAGATTTTTCAGAATATTTAGTTAATTTAGAAAAATCACAGGAAGGTCACATGAATGTTAATTATAATTTTTTAGTAAAATTATATTCAGAACTTAATGCTGATCAAAAATTAAAATTTAATAAATCGTTACAAATTTCAGGTTCAGGAATTTCAAAAGCAGTTTAATTAAAATTTAATTAAGACTCTAGTAGACTTTAATACAAAGTTTATTTTAACATTTTATTTCTGGCTCCTCGGGCAGGACTCGAACCTGCGACCAATTGATTAACAGTCAACTGCTCTACCAACTGAGCTACCGAGGAATGTAAAAAGCCAACTTACTTTTTTTTATAACTAAAACAAGAATTTTTTTGGAGGCAACGCCCGGAATCGAACCGGGATACAAGGATTTGCAATCCTCTGCGTAACCATTCCGCCACGTTGCCATCTTATTTTTAACTAATAGCTACAGATGCCTTTTTATAATAAATTTTTTCTATTAGTCTATTAAATAACGATCCAAATTGATTATTGTTAATTTAGATTATTAAATTATAAACTTTAAAATCAATGAGTAGCGAGAAATATATACATTCTGATGTAGAAAATAGAATTTATTCTTATTGGGAAAAAAATGGTCTTTTTAAACCTAGAGAAAATTCAAAAAAATTCTCAATTGTGATTCCTCCACCAAATGTAACTGGCAGTTTGCATATGGGTCATGCTCTAAATAATTCTATTCAAGATTTATTAATTCGTTATCACAGAATGAATAATTATGAAACATTATGGCAGCCAGGTACAGACCATGCTGGTATAGCTACTCAAGCTTTAGTCGAGAAAAAATTAACTTCAGAAAAAATTGATAAAAATGAAATTGGAAGAGAAAAATTTATTGAAAAAGTTTGGGAATGGAAAGATCAATATGGCGACATAATAATAAACCAGTTAAAAAAACTAGGTTGTTCCTGTGATTGGTCAAGAAATGCTTTCACTATGGATGAAAATTTATCAAAGTCTGTAATCAAGGTTTTTGTGGATTTATATAATAAAGGGCTTATTTATAAAGATAAGAAATTAGTTAATTGGGATACAGTTTTAAAAACAGCTATTTCAGATCTAGAAGTAGATCAAAGAGAGGTAAATTCTAAAATTTATTTCATCAGATATCCAATAGATGGGACTGAGGAATTCATTACAATTGCAACAACAAGACCTGAAACAATGCTTGGTGACACAGCTATAGCTGTTAATCCAAAAGATGAAAGATTTAAATCATTTGTTGGAAAAACAGTTACTATTCCAATTGTTGGAAGAAAAATTAAAATTATTGAAGATGATTATGCAGATCCTGAACAAGGAACTGGAGCATTAAAAATTACCCCAGCTCATGATTTTAATGACTATGAAGTTGGGCAAAGAAACAATCTTGAAATTATAAATATTTTTACTGAAGAGGGTATAATAAATAAAAATGCTCCACAAACTTATGTAGGTCTTGATAGGTCTGAGGCAAGAAAAAAAATCTTAAAAGAACTTAAAGAAAAAGAATTTTTTGTTAAAGAAGAGAATATTAAAAATAAAGTTCCTTATGGAGATAGATCTAATTCAATAATTGAACCTTTTTTAACAGAACAATGGTTTGCTGATGCGGGTAAATTATCTGTTAAAGCTAAAGAAGTGGTTAATTCAAAAAAGACAAATTTCTTTCCTGAGAATTGGTCAAAAACTTATTTCCAATGGATGAATAATATTGAACCATGGTGTATTTCAAGACAGCTTTGGTGGGGCCATCAAATACCTGCTTGGTATGGCCCTGATGAAAAAATTTTTGTTGCTGAAAACGAAGATGATGCAAAACAACAAGCTAAGAAACATTATGGTAAAGATGTTGAATTAAATCGCGATCCAGATGTTTTAGATACTTGGTTCTCATCAGGTTTATGGCCTTTTGCTACACTTGGTTGGCCAGATGATAATAAATTTGTTGATAAATTTTACCCAACATCAGTTTTAGTTACAGGTTTTGATATTATATTTTTTTGGGTTGCTAGGATGATTATGTTTGGAACTGAATTTTTAAACAAAGAACCATTTAAAGATATATATGTTCATGCATTAGTTAGAGATGAAAAGGGACAGAAAATGTCTAAGTCTAAAGGTAATGTAATTGATCCTTTAGATTTAATTGAAAAATATAGTGCAGATGCACTTAGATTTACTTTGTTATCAATGGCCTCACCTGGTACAGATGTTAAGCTTTCTGAAGATAGAGTTAAAGGTTATAGAAATTTTTTAAATAAATTATGGAATGCAAATAATTTTTTAATCACTAATGAATGTGATTTTAAAGATATAGATAAAGTTCCTAGTTTAAATGTAAATATTAACAAATGGATTTATTCAGAACTTGTTGAAACCAAAAATAAGATAGAAAAAAACCTTGAAGATTATAGATTTGATGAAGCAGCTAAAAATGCTTATCAATTTGCATGGCATTCTTATTGTGATTGGTATTTAGAACTATCTAAAACAATACTCTTTTCAGATGATGAAAAGGCTAAAGCAGAGGTTAAAAAAGTATCATCTTTTGTGTTTAAACAAATTCTGATTTTGCTACATCCTTTTATTCCTTTTGTTACTGAAGAAATTTGGCTTAAAAACAAATTTGATAATGAAGGAAGTGATTATTTGATGCTTAAAAACTGGTTATCTGGCAAAATAAATAGGGATAGTAGCACTGAACAGGTTGAAAATATCATTAACATTATTTCAGAGATTAGATCATTTAAAAATGAGCTAAATGTAAGCCCAGGCTCATTTATTGATGTCTCAATAAGCAATATTAATAAAAATCAAAAAGACTTTATTAATACAAATGAAATTATTCTAAAAAAACTAGGAAGAATAAACAGCATACTAGATAAGGATTTAGATAAGCCAGCTGCGACAATGGTTGTTTCTGGTGATTTGTTTAAGATTTATTTTGATAAAGATGTTGATTTAAAATTAATAAAAGAAAATTTAACAAATAAACAAAGTAGATTAGAGCAAGAGATGAATAAAATATCTCAAAGATTGGAGAATAAGAGTTTTGTAGATCGAGCTCCAAAAGAGATTGTTGAACAAGAAAAAAATAATTATAATAATTTAAAGAATGATATTGCGAAAATATCAGTAACAATAAAGGGTATATAATGGCTAAATTTAACAAAAAGAAACTTCCAAGCAGACATACATCATTAGGGGCAGATAGAGCTCCACATAGATCGTTTTATTATGCTATGGGTGAAACCGAGAAAGATGTAGCAAAACCCTTTGTTGGTGTGGTTTCTACATGGAATGAGGCAGCTCCTTGTAATATTGCGCTAATGAGACAAGCTCAATCAGTTAAAAAAGGAGTTAGAGCTAATGGTGGAACTCCAAGAGAATTTTGCACAATTACTGTAACTGACGGTATCGCAATGGGGCATGAAGGAATGAAGTCTTCATTGATATCCAGAGAAGTAATCGCAGATTCTGCTGAACTTACGGTTAGAGGTCATTGTTATGATGCTTTAGTTGGTATCGCAGGATGTGATAAATCTTTACCAGGTCTAATGATGTCTATGGTTAGATTAAATGTACCAAGTGTATTTATATATGGTGGATCGATCCTTCCAGGCAAATATAAAGGGAAAGACGTAACAGTTGTGGATGTATTTGAGGCGGTTGGAAAACATTCAACAGGTCAAATGTCTGCTGCAGAACTTAGAAAATTAGAATTAGTTGCTTGTCCTAGTGCAGGTGCTTGTGGAGGTCAATTTACTGCAAATACAATGGCATGTGTATCTGAAGCAATTGGATTAGCACTTCCTTATTCAGCAGGAACACCAGCTCCATATGAAGAAAGAGATAAATACGCAAAAGCTAGTGGTAAAACAGTTATGAACCTTTTGAAAAAAGGAATTAAACCAAGAGATATAGTTACTAGAAAAGCTTTAGAAAATGCTGCAACTGTAGTTGCTGCAACTGGTGGTTCTACAAATGCAGGATTACATTTACCTGCTATTGCAAATGAAGCAGGAATTAAATTTGATTTAATGGATGTAGCTAAAATATTTAAAAGAACACCTTATCTTGCAGATTTAAAACCTGGTGGAAAATATGTTGCAAAAGATATGTGGTTAGCAGGTGGTGTACCAATGTTATTAAAAACTTTATATGAAGGTGGATATATTCATGGTGACTGCATGACGGTTACTGGGAAAACTATGAAGGAAAATTTAAAAGCAATTAAATTTAATCCAAAACAAAAAGTAATGAGATCTTATAAAAATCCATTATCACCAACTGGAGGTGTTGTTGGATTAAAAGGAAACTTAGCACCTGAAGGTGCAATTGTTAAAGTTGCTGGACTTAAAAAATTACAATTTACTGGAAAAGCAAGATGTTTTGAAAATGAGGAAAGTGCAATGAAAGCTGTTCAAAGCAAAAAGTATAACGATGGTGATGTAATTATAATTAGATACGAAGGACCTGTTGGAGGTCCAGGTATGAGAGAAATGTTATCAACAACAAGTGCAATTTATGGACAGGGAAAAGGGGAGAAAGTAGCCCTTATTACAGACGGTAGGTTCTCTGGAGCCACAAGAGGCTTTTGTGTCGGTCACGTAGGCCCTGAGGCCGCTCTAGGGGGTCCTATAGGCCTTTTACGTACAGGAGATATCATTGATATCGATGCCAAAAAAGGAACAATCAACGTAAGACTTTCTAAAAAAGAATTAGCTACAAGAAAAAGAAAATGGAAGGCTAGAAAATCAGATTTTGGATCTGGTACTTTATGGAAATATGCACAAACAGTTGGACCTGCGTATTTAGGTGCACCAACTCATCCAGGTAAGAAAAAAGAAGTTAAGGATTATTCAGAAATTTAATGAAAATTCGTCCAGTTATTTTATGTGGAGGTGCTGGAACTCGACTTTGGCCAAATTCTAAAAATCATCAAGCTAAACAGTTTATTGATTTTGGTAATTGGACTTTACTTGGAAAAACACTTGAGAGGACAAAAGCATCAATATTTGATGCGCCAGTTATAAGTACAAATAAAAAATATCTTAAACAAATTAAACAACATCTTAGAAAATATAAAATAAATAAGTACAAAATTGTTCTAGAACCAGCAAAAAGAAACACTGCACCAGCTATATTAAGTACGGCTTTGATTAAAGACATTCCAAACGATCAACCTTTAATGTTTTTTTCAGCAGACCATTTAATTGAAAAGATGAGTATTTTTAATAAGGCTATTAGTAAAAATAAAAAAAACTTAAGTGATCAAAATATATTTATATTTGGGATAAAACCAACCTCACCATCTAACGAATATGGTTATTTTTTAACCAAAAAAATTAAAGGTAATATCAATAAAGTAACAAGATTTATTGAAAAACCAAAAGAAGCTAAAGCAAAACAAATTATAAAGAATAAAGGTTATTGGAATTCTGGAATGTTTTATCTTAGAAAAGATTCTATTATTAATAACTTTAAAATATATCAGCCCAAAACTTATAAAAATTGTGTAAATGCAGTTAGCAAAGCAAAATATAAAGCTAATACATATTATCTGAACAAAGCGTCATTTATAAAAGCGACCGCTAAATCTTTTGATTATGCAATTCTAGAAAAAACCAAACAAATTAACGCTATCAAATTAGACATTCCTTGGTCAGATCTTGGTAGTTGGAAAGAAATTTTGAAGATGTATGACAAAAATAAAAACAAATATATTAAGAAAAAAAATGTCTATTACCGTCCATGGGGCAGATATACCAATCTATTTGAAGGAAAAGAGTTTTTAATTAAAGAGCTATATGTAAAACCAAAAAGCATTCTAAGTTTACAAAAACACCATCACCGAGCGGAGCATTGGTTAGTTACACAAGGAAATGCTAAAATAACTCTTAATAAAGATATAATTGTTAAAAAACCAGGTGAACATATATTCATTCCATTAGAAGCTATTCATAGAGTTCAAAATTCAGGTAAGAAAGCAGTTAAGATTGTTGAAGCTCAGGTAGGTTCAATTTTAAAAGAAACTGACATTGTAAGATACCAAGACGTTTACGGTAGAGTAAAATAAATAATTAATGGACACCACAGTCTTTTTTGTAATTCTATTAGCAACTATTATGCATGCCATTTGGAATGCGATGGTTAAACATCATCCAGATAAAGCGATTGCAGTTCTAGCTATTGTTTTAGGCCACATTCCTTTAGCTTTAATTTGTATTTTTTATTTTCCTTTACCTGGAAAAGAGTCGCTACCGTATATAATTGCAAGCGTATTAGCTCATCAAGGTTATCAATGGTATATGCTGAATTCTTACAAGGTAGGTGACTACACTAATGTCTATCCAATATTCAGAGGCTTTGGTCCTTTATTGGCTACATTGATCTCCATAATTTTTCTTGGTGTAGTATTTAAAATACCTACCCTAGTTTCAATATTGTTAATCTGTGTAGGAATAATGTTTCTTGGATTATTTGGTTCAAAAAATCAAAATCAAATTGAAATAATTAAATACTCACTGCTTACTGGATCATTTATAGGTCTTTATTCATTGATTGATGGATACGGAGCAAGAGTAAGTACATCAGCAATTTCCTATATTAGTTTTTCCTTTTTATTTAGTGCTTTAGTTTTTCCTATCATTTTAAAACTAAATAACCATGAGAATATTTTTTCAAAGGTTTTTAAATATGCAAAAATGATATTTTGGGCAGGAGGATCTATATCTTTTATTATTTACGTAATTGTTGTTTGGGGTTTCACAAAGGCTCCAATTCCTCTAGTTGCAGCTCTAAGAGAAACGAGTATTTTTTTCTCAATATTTATTGGCTATTTCTTCTTAAAAGAAACTATCAATCTTAAAAAAATTATATCGATTGTGCTTATAGTTATTGGGGTGATTGGGATTAAGCTATTTTAAATATAGTTGAATAATTTAAGAATAATTATTGTATTCAAAAGCAACAGCATTTTAGGGGCAATGGTAAATTAACTGAATTGTAATATTAGATAAATATTTTTGTAATTAAACTTATCTAAAGTTTGCTAACAAAATTTATAGTTAAATAATAAATTATTCTTCTCGTATTTATTTTAAATTTTGTTAATTAACTACTTTCTCTCTTTTCATAATTGAGAAGAGAGAAAGACGAATTCAGATATTAATTATTTACAGATGCTGAGCTTTCACTAGCTTGTTTCTTAGCTATTTTTTTTGCTCTTTTTTCAGCAGCTTTTTTTTCTAAACTTGCAATTTTTATATTAATTTTAGATAATTTTTTTTCTTTTAAACTTATCTTATTTTTAAGTTTATCTATTGATTTGATAAATTTCTTTTTTCTTTTTTCATTTTTCTTGAGTTTTTTACTCATGACAACCCCCTACAGTAAATTTAAAAAACAATCATATTTAAATTAAATATATAAGTAAAATAATTTTTTGTTAAATTATGTTATTTAAAATTATAGTAAAAAATTTACTTTTTTATCTGAAAATTCAATATCAATCTGCTTATGACATCCAAAATTGTCCCCATCAATCTGAACGGGAATTTCAAAATTATTACCATCAATATGAATATTTTTTGAGTAAGTAGTGATAACAGATTTGTTTTTCGATAAATCTCCATAAATAATAATTAAAATTATATAATATATTAGTTTTAATCTTGTTAAATCTTTGAACACGTAAGTTACCAATCTATCATCAAAAATATCTGACTTATTTATCTTATGATGACCAGCATAATACCTTGTATTAGATGACAATATCCAATCAGCCTGATGTTTTTGACCGTCAAAGAAAACATTAAGTTTATTATTATTCATAAATAAAAAATGTTGAAATCCTTTTAAACCAAAAATTATCTTTCCTAGTATTTTTTTTATACGCGTATCAATAGAGTGAACAATTTTAGCATCCCAACCAATACCAGCCATTAAAAAAAAATAATTTTCATTTATTTTTATAAGATTAGATTGTTTATAATTATTTGATGTTAAAACACTGCAAACATCATTTACTTTTTTGGTTATAGATAACTCTGCTTGAAGTAAATTGGCAGTCCCAGCCGGTATATACCCAATTGCAAAATTTTCATTAAAATCAAAGTCATTTTTGATTAATTCATTGATAGCAAATGATACTGATCCATCACCACCAGCAACTATCAATCTATCATAATTTTTATTTTTAAATTCAAGAAATATTTTTTTTGCCTCTTCTTCAGATTTAGTTTTGAAAAAATCAACAGTATTATTGATCTTTAATTTTTCATAAATTTTATTTACTAATTTTACTTTTTTCCCTGATGATGAATTGAGATTATATATTAAACAATAATGCATAATTTTTTCGTAATTAAATTTTAATAAATCCTTAACATTTCAATGAAATAAGAAATAGATGATTCGAGTTACAGTTGTGTTACAAAAAAGGTTTTTTTAATGGCCCCACTATTAAAATATAAGAGTATATTCATATCTGATGTACATCTTGGTACTAAAGGTTGTCAAGCAAACAAGCTTCTAGAATTTTTCAAAAATTCAAGATCTGAAAATCTTTATTTGGTTGGAGACATCATCGATGTTTGGGCTATGCAAAAGAGTTTCTATTGGCCTCAAGAGCACAATGATGTCATTCAAAAAATATTAAGAAAAGCAAGGCACGGAACAAAAGTATTTTACATTATTGGTAATCATGACGAGGTGTTTAGAAAATTTATCCCAATGCATTTGGGTGATATTAAAATAGTAAATAGAGTTATTCATGAAACTCAGTTAGGAAAAAAATATTTAGTTGTTCATGGTGATGCTTGGGACGGAGTAATGAAACATGCAAAATGGCTATCTAAATTAGGAGCTATTGCATATGAATTATTACTTAAAATTAATATTATTATAAATTTCTTTAGAAAGTTGAGAGGTAAAGACTATTGGTCTTTGGCAAAATTTTTAAAATATAAGGTAAAAAATGCTGTCAAATATATAGGTGAATATGAAAACACACTTTCAAAATATGCAAAAAGAAAAAAATTTGATGGAATAATCTGTGGTCACATCCATCACGCTGAAAATTTAAACCTTGATGGTGTGAATTATTTAAATTGTGGTGATTGGGTTGAGTCTTGTACAGCATTAACAGAAAAATATGATGGAACTTTTGAGATAATTTATTGGGATAAAAAAAGAAAAGAATATATTTCAGAAAATATTGATAAAGACAAGTTCACTTCTTTCAAAAAAGCATCCTAAAAAATGAAAATATTAATAGTTACTGATGCTTATTACCCGCAAGTTAATGGTGTAGTAAGAACTCTCCATCAGACAGGTGAAATACTTAAATCACAAGGTCACACTATTGAATATATTACACCTCAACAATTTCTGACTGTACCTATGCCCAAATATAATGAAATTAGATTATCTTTAAATGTTTGGCCTCGTGTAAGTAATTTAATCAATTCAATTAAACCTGATGCAATACACATTGCAACAGAAGGGCCTCTTGGTTTTATGGCAAGAAGACATTGTATTAAAAAAGGTTTAAAGTTTACAACGAGTTTTCATACAAGATTTGATAAATATATGA
>CACBRW010000006.1 GCA_902541745.1 uncultured Pelagibacteraceae bacterium
GTTTCAGGACTAGATATAATGATAGTAAGAGAGTTAACAGGTGGAATATATTTTGGTGAACCTAGAGGAATAAAGCCAATTGAAAATGGTGAAAGAAAAGGAATTAATACTCATACATATACAACTAGTGAAATTACAAGAGTAGCAAGAGTTGCTTTTGATTTAGCAAGAAAAAGATCAAACAAAGTTACATCATGTGAAAAGTCAAATGTAATGGAAGCCGGACAATTGTGGAAAGAAGAAGTTAAAGAACTTCATGAAAAAGAATACAAAGATGTAGAGTTAAGCCATATGTTAGCAGATAACTGCGCAATGCAACTTTTAAGAAACCCAAAGCAATTTGATGTAATTGTAACCGATAATTTATTTGGGGATATGCTTTCTGATCAAGCTTCGATGTTAACTGGATCTTTAGGTCTTTTGCCGTCAGCGTCTTTGGGTGCAAAAAATAAAGATGGTGAGATGAGAGCAATGTATGAGCCAATACATGGATCGGCTCCTGATATAGCTGGACAAGGTATTGCAAATCCAATTGCTTCTATTCTAAGTTTTGCTATGGCTTTAAGGTACTCTTTAGATCTCGATAAAGAAGCAGATGTTTTAGAAAAGGCAGTTCAAGATGTTCTAAATGATGGTTTAAGAACAAAAGATATAATGTCAGAAGGCATGAAAGAAACGTCTACTTCAGCAATGGGTGATGCGATAATTTCAAAATTGCAATAAAACTAGAATTATTTTAAGGTTTAAATATGCCAAGTTATACAGCTCCAGTAAAAGACATGATGTTTCTCTTTGAAAAATTAAGAGACAATAAAAATTATAATGAACTTGAAAAATATAATGAAGTTAGTTCAGATCTAGTGAAAGATATTTTAGAGGAAGCAGCCAAGATTAATCAAAATTTAATTTTACCTCTTGCTAAATCAGGAGATGAAAATCCAGCAGTTTTAGAAAATGGTGTTGTCAGAACACCCCCAGGCTACAAAGAAGCGTATCAAAAATATATTGAGGATGGTTGGACTTCATTGTCTTGTGATCCAAAATATGGAGGTCAAGGAATGCCAAAAACAGTAAGTGCATTTTTTGATGAAATGCTATCTTCAGCAAGCTTATCATTTAAATTATATAGTGAACTAAGTATTGGTGCTTATAATTGTATCAATCATCATGCTTCTGATGAAATTAAAAATAAATATTTACCAAAAATTGTAGAAGGTAAGTGGAGTGGTACAATGTGTTTAACAGAACCAGTCTGTGGTACTGACCTTGGCTTGTTAAAAACTAAAGCAATTAAACAATCAGATAATACTTATAAAATCAGTGGTCAAAAAATATTTATAACTTCAGGAGACCATGATTTAACCGAAAATATTATTCACTTAGTTTTGGCAAGATCACCAGACTCTCCATCTGGTACTAAGGGAATTAGCTTATTTTTAGTTCCAAAATATATTGTGAACCAGGATGGCAGTATTGGTCCAAGAAATGGAATTTCAACTGGATCAATTGAGAGTAAGATGGGTATTAAAGGTTCAGCAACTTGTGTTTTAAATTTTGATGATGCAATTGGTTACATGATTGGTAACAAAGATAAAGGTCTTAGTGCAATGTTCACAATGATGAATTTAGAGCGAATAGTTGTAGGCATACAAGGTTTAGGTATTTCTGAAATTGCTTATCAAAATTCACTTTCTTACGCAAAAGAAAGAAAGCAAGGAAAAACAAATAATTCAAAATCTAATAATGGTGCAGATTTTATAATTGATCATGCAGACATTAGAAGAACTTTACTTAACATGAAATCAATAATTGAGGGTGAAAGAGCATTATGTTTTTGGCTTTCTCAACAAACAGAAGTAAGTCTTTATCATCCAGACGAAAAAATTAAACAAGCTGCTTTAGATTACGTTTCATTAATGACGCCTGTGGTTAAATCGCTTTTTACAGATTTAGCTATGGAAATTACTAGCGATGCAATGCAGATACATGGAGGATACGGATATACTAAAGACCAAGGTATTGAACAATTATATCGAGATAATCGTATTACCCCAATTTATGAAGGAACAAATTCTGTGCAGGCTGCAGATTTAGTATTTAGAAAATTATCTAACAAAAACGGCGATGTTATAAATAAGTTTTTACAAATGATTAAATCTGAATGTGAGAGCAAAAATGAAAAAGTAAAAACATTTTCTAAAGAATTAAACCATTACCTGGATATTTTGTCTAAATTCACGGACTGGATAAATGATAAAAACAAAATCGAAAAGGATGATGTTAGCGCTGCAGCAAATGATTATTTGAAAAGCTTAGGTTATGTTTCAATTGCTTATGCTTGGATTAAAATTTTAGAGGTTAGTTTTAATGATTTTAATACAAATAAAGAATTTTATAGTGATAAAATAAATACAGCTAAATTTTATTTTGATAAGGTATTGCCTCGGGCTGATTATCATTACAAATCAGCAATCTCAGGAAGCTCAAATATAATGAATTTTAAGTTTAATTAATGAGCCATTACGATACAAATTTAGATAAAAATAAAGCAAATCACGTACCCCTCACTCCCTTAACTTTTTTAAAAAGAGCAAAAGAAATTTACCCAAATTATGAGGCTATAATTTATGAAGAAAGAAATTATACCTGGGCTGAAGTTTATAAAAGAGTTGTAAAATTTGCTAGTGCATTGACAAAAATAGGTATTAAAAAAGGTGACACGGTTTCATTCTTAGCTTTCAATACACCTGAGATTTTTGAAGCACACTACTCTGTACCTATGACTGGTGCAGTTCTTAATACTATAAATATAAGATTAGATGCCAAAACAATTTCCTATATTTTAGATCATAGCGAAGCAAAAGTGTTAGTTGTGGATAGACAACTTCATGGAGAGGTAAAAAAAGCATTAAAAAATCTTAATAAAAAAATAACTATTATTGACATAAACGATAAATATGCTGACCAATTAAAATTGGAAAAAATTGGCGATTTAGAATATGAAAGTTTTTTAAATACAGGTGATGAAAATTATCAATGGCAAATGCCTGAAGATGAGTGGCAAGCTATATCACTAAGTTATACATCAGGTACTACAGGAAATCCTAAAGGTGTTGTCTATCATCATAGGGGAGCATATTTAATGTCTACAGGAAGCTCAGTTGCTTGGAATATGCCAAATAGATTAAATTTTTTAACAGTTGTACCAATGTTCCATTGCAATGGTTGGTGTTATCCATGGACTGTGCCGATGCTAAACGGAAGAACAATATGTTTAAGAAATATAGATATTAAAAAAATTTTTGAACTTATTGATAAATATGAAATCACTCATTTTGGTGGTGCTCCAATAGTATTGAATATGATTACTGGAGCGCCAGAAAGTGATAAGAAAAAATTAAAACAAAAAGTTTATGTTTTAACTGCTGGTGCTCCTCCACCAAGTATAATTTTTAAAAAAATGAGAGCTCTTGGATTTGAAGTAATGCATGTATATGGTTTAACAGAAACTTATGGTCATGTAACTCAGTGCGCCTGGAATGATGAATGGAATAATTTTGATGAAGAAAAACAAAACGAGATTAAAGCAAGACAAGGTGTGAAGTACCCTAATACGGAAGGTGTAGTTGTTTTAGACCCTGAGACAATGAATGAGGTTCCTAGAGATGGAAAGACAATTGGTGAAATCATGATTAGAGGAAATGTCGTAATGAAGGGATATTTCAAAGATAAAGAGGCTACCGAAAAAGCCATGAAAGATGGTTGGTTTCACAGTGGTGATTTAGCTGTAATGCATTCTGATGGCTATATTAAAATACAGGATAGATCAAAAGATATAATTATTTCTGGAGGAGAAAATATTTCTTCAATTGAAATTGAAAATACTTTATCCAAACACCCATCCGTTTCGATTGCAGCAGTTGTAGCAAAACCAGACGAAAAATGGGGTGAGGTGCCATGTGCATTTATCGAAGCAGTTAAAGACAAACCAGTTAGCGAGAAAGAATTAATTGATTTTTGTAAAGAAACTTTAGCAGGATTTAAAGTTCCCAAGAAAGTTGTCTTCTGTGAGTTGCCAAAAACTTCAACAGGAAAAATACAAAAGTTTGAATTAAGAAAACAAGTTTAGGTAATTTTTGAATTTTCAATTAGAAAATAAAAATATTTATGCTTCTGATGCAGGACAGGGTATTGATAAAAATAAAGAAACAATAGTATTTCTTCATGGAAGTGGTCTTTCGCATATTGTTTGGTCTCTAACTGAACAGTTTTTTTCAAATAATAATTTTAACGTATTATCTATAGATCTACCTGGGCACGGTAATTCAGATGGCCCCTGCTTAGATAGTATTGAAAAAATAGCTGATTGGCTGGAACAAGTGTTTGTAAAATTAAATTTAAAACAACTAATTATTGTTGGGCACTCTCAAGGATGTTTAGAGATACTTGAATATGCATCTAAATATAAAAAAAGATTAAAAAAATTAGTTTTCATTGGTGGTTCAAATAGAATGCCAGTTCATCCAGATCTAATCGATTTGGCAAAAAATGGAGATACTGATGCTGTTAAATTGATGATGAAGTGGGGTTATGAAGGTTCAAAAAAATTTATAGGAGGTAATCCAGTGGAAAGAATAATACAGTCACCAAGAGATATTAGAGAAATATTATCAGTAGATTTAATTGCATGTAATAATTATACCAATGGTTCTGATGCTGCTAGATTAATAGACTGTCCCACATTGTTGATATTTGGATCATTAGACAAAATGGTAAATCTAGAGTCAGGTAAAAAGTTTTCTAATTTCATTAAAAATTCAACAACACATATAATTGAGGGTTGTGGTCATATGATTATGATTGAAAAAGCATTCGAAATGAGAGACAAGGTTTTAGAATTTTTAAAAAAATGAAAAGTTTTTCAATTGCAAAATCAAGAAGGTTGAGAGGCACTCCTTATACCTCTAGAATAGAAAAACAAGGGGTTACGGCTTATACAATATATAATCATATGCTGCTTCCCGCAGCGTTTGGTTCAATTGAGGACTCATACCATCACTTAAAACAGTATGTTCAAATTTGGGATGTAGCTGCTGAAAGACAGGTGGAAATTTCTGGTAAAGACTCGGCGAAATTAGTTCAGTTGATGACTTGTAGAGATTTATCTAAATCGAAAGATGGAAGATGTTATTATTGTCCAATAATTGATGATAATGCAGGTCTGATTAATGATCCGGTTGTACTTAGATTGAATGAAAATAAATGGTGGGTTTCTCTTGCTGACTCAGATGTAATATTATTTGCAAAAGGATTAGCTATTGGAAATAAATTTGACGTAAAGATTTTTGAACCCGATGTTGATATAATGGCTATACAAGGTCCAAAGTCATTTGAATTAATGGAAAAAGTTTTTGGAGATAAGATAGTTAATTTAAAATTCTTTGGTTTTGATTATTTTGAATTTGGTGGTGATAAACATTTAATTGCAAGATCTGGTTGGTCTAAACAAGGTGGTTACGAAATTTATGTTGAGCATAATGTTTCTGGATTAAAATTATATGATCATCTTTTTGAAATTGGAAAAGAATTTAATATCAAACCAGGTTGTCCAAATTTAATAGAACGTATTGAAAGTGGATTATTATCGTATGGAAATGATATCGATAATGGAGACAATCCATATGAATGTGGATTTGATAAATATATTAACATAGACAGCAAAGTTAATTTTTTAGGCAAAGAGAAATTAAAAAAAATTAAATCTGAAGGAATTAAAAAAAAATTAATGGGGGTAATGCTTGATATAGATAAAATAAGTATTACAGGATCATTAGACTTAAGTGATCAAGACAATAATATAATTGGAGAATTGAGATCAGCTTGCTATTCACCACATTTCAAAAAAGTAATTGGTATTGCTATGATGAAAAAATCGCATTGGAATATAGACCAGAACGTAAAAGCAAGCATAAATGGTGAAATTTGTAGTGGTAAAGTTTGCGATTTACCTTTTATTTAGTATAACAACTTTAAAATGAACATAGCTATAGTAGGTGCAACAGGAAATGTTGGGAGAAAAACTCTTGAAGTATTTGAAAAAAAAAACTTCAAGTTTGATAATCTATATTTAGTCGCCTCGGAAAAAAGTGCAGGAAAAAAAATCTCTTTTAGAGATAAAGAGTATGTTATTGAAAATTTAGAGACATATGATTTTTCAAAAGCAGATATAACTTTTTTTGCAGCAGGAGGAAAAATTGCTGAAGAATTTGCAGAAAAGGCTGCCAAGCATACAATTGTAATAGATAATTCAAGTTTTTTTAGGATGGATCCTGATGTTCCATTGATCGTTCCACAAGTGAATGCAGCGGAAATTAAAAATATGAAAAAAAATATTATTGCCAATCCAAATTGTTCTACAGCACAACTTGTTGTAGCGCTTAAACCACTACATAATTTATTCAAAATTAAAAGAGTTGTAGTTTCAACTTACCAATCTGTTTCAGGTGGTGGCAAAAGTCCAATGGACGAATTAATTGATCAAACTAAACAATATTTAGATGGAAAAAAAATAGAGTCAAAAAATTTTACTAAACAAATCGCTTTTAATGTTATTCCACATATCGATGTTTTTGCTGATGATGGATATACAAAAGAAGAACTAAAAATGACAAATGAAACAAAAAAAATCTTAGATCAGTCAATTGAACTTACAGCTACATGTGTAAGAATTCCTGTTTTAGTATCTCATTCGGAGTCTGTAAATATAGAATTTGAAAAACCATATACTTTAGAAAAAGTGAGAGATGTTTTAAGTAAAGCAGATGGTTGTGAGGTTATCGATAGAAGAGAAAATGGAGGTTATAGCACACCTTTTGAAGCAGCAGGAAATGATGAGACTTACATATCTAGAATTAGAGAGGATAAAACTAAAAAAAATTCACTTAATTTATGGATTGTTTCAGATAACTTATTAAGAGGTGCTGCACTTAATTCTGTTGAAATTGCTGAAACAATTATTAATTCAAAATAAAATATGGAAAACAGACCTTTATCACCACACATACAGATATATAAATGGCATATTTCTTCATTAGTATCTATTTCACATAGAATTACAGGAATAATTAATTTTTTTGCAATTACATTAATTTGTATTTGGTTTGCATTAATGCTTCTAGGAGAAAGTAATTATCAAATTATAAAAATTTTTTTAGAAACCTTTTTGGGTAAATTTATTTTAATTGGAATAACCTGGTCATTTAGTTTTCAAATGTTAAGTGAAATAAGACACTTAATTATGGATTTGGGCTATGGATTTGAATTACAAACAACAAGAATTACAGGTTTGCTAGTTATTTTTGGCTCGATTATTTTAACTATCCTAATTTATATAATTGGCAGAGGATTAATATAATGCTGCCAGTAACAAAAAAATGGTTATTCTTAAAAATTAGTTCCGCAATCTTATTACCTTTAATGTTTTGGTTTATTATAAATTTAGTGAATATTTATGATAAAAGTTATTTAGAAATAGTGAATTTTTTAACTACACAACCTTCTAAATTCTTAATCGGGTTATTTTTAGTTATTGCTTATTTTTTTTCAGCTTTGACAATAAGTGAGGTTTTTGAAGACTATATTAATGACAAAAAAACCAAAAATGCCGCAAACAAAGTCCTAAATTTTTTTGCTATAACAATCCCAGTAATTACAATAATTGTAATTTTAAACTTAAATACATGAAAGCATATAATATTATAGATCATGAGTATGATGTTGTTGTACTTGGAGCAGGTGGATCAGGTTTAAGAGCGGCAGTAGGGCTTAGCGAAGCCGGCTTAAAAACAGCTTGTATTTCAAAAGTATTTCCAACCAGAAGCCATACATCAGCTGCGCAAGGCGGAATATCAGCAGCACTTGGAAATATGGGAGAAGATGATTGGAGATGGCACATGTATGACACTGTAAAAGGTGCAGATTGGTTAGGTGATCAAGATAGTATTGAGTATCTATGTAAAGAAGCACCTAAAGCAGTTTTGGAATTAGAGAAATATGGAGTTCCATTTAGTAGAACTGAAGAGGGAAAAATTTACCAAAGACCATTTGGTGGAATGACAAAAAATTATGGGAACGGAATAGTTCAAAGAACTTGTGCAGCAGCCGATAGAACAGGACATGCTATTTTACACACATTGTATGGACAAGCGTTAAAGCATAATACAGAATTTTTTATAGAATATTTTGCATTAGATTTGTTGATGAAGAATGGAGAATGCAAAGGTCTAATTGCTTGGAATTTGAATGATGGAACAATTCATAGATTTAGAGCACATACAGTAATTATTGCTACAGGTGGTTATGGAAAAGTTTATTATTCAGCAACATCAGCACACACTTGCACAGGTGATGGTAATGCAATGGTTTTAAGAGCTGGATTACCGCTTCAAGATATGGAATTTGTTCAATTTCATCCAACAGGAATTTATGGCCATGGTACCTTAATAACAGAAGGTGCGCGAGGAGAAGGGGGCTATCTTACAAATTCTAAAGGTGAAAGGTTTATGGAAAGGTATGCTCCAAATGCAAAAGATTTGGCATCAAGAGACGTTGTTAGCAGATCTATGTCTATAGAGATTAATGAAGGAAGAGGTGTTGGAAAAGATCAAGATCATGTTCACTTAAATCTAAGTCACTTGGATAAAGAAGTTATTGAAAGCAGGCTTCCTGGAATTACTGATGCAGCAAGATTATTTGCAAATGTAGATGTAACTAAAGAACCAATTCCTGTTGTGCCAACAGTTCATTATAATATGGGTGGTATTCCAACAAACTATAAAGCAGAAGTATTAACTGTAAATGGTTCAGAAAAAACTGTTCCGGGTCTAATGGCTATAGGAGAAGCGGCATGTGTTTCTGTTCACGGAGCAAATAGACTTGGTTCTAATTCTTTAATTGATTTAGTAGTATTTGGAAGAGCGGCAGCTAAAAGAGCAGCTGAATTAGTTAAGCCAGGAACACCTCATGAAGAAATTCCCGAGTCAGAAACACAAAAATGTTTAGATAGATTTGATGAACTTAGAAATGCAGAAGGAGATAACAGTACTGCAGAACTTAGACTTTCAATGCAAAAAACGATGCAGTCCAAATGTGCAGTTTTTAGAACAGAAAAAAATCTTAAAGAAGGTGTTGATGAGATTAAAAAAACCTATGATGGTATGGACACAATTTCAGTTAAAGATAGGTCTTTAGTATTTAATACTGATTTAGTTGAAACATTAGAATTTGATAATTTAATAAGACAAGCAGTAACTACTGTAGAATCTGCATATCATAGAAAAGAGAGCAGAGGTGCCCATGCGAGAGATGACTATCCAAAAAGAGATGACGAAAAGTTTATGCAACATACTCTAGCTTGGTGTGATGGAAAAAATACAAAGATTAGCTACAGAGCAGTACATAAATCAACTTTAACAAATGAAGTTCAATATTTTCCACCACAAGAGCGAGTATATTAATGGTTAAGCTAAGCTTACCTAAAAATTCAGAGGTTAAAAAAGGCAAATATTTTAAAGACAAAACTGGATCTAAAAATTTAAGAAAAGTAAATATTTATAGATGGGATCCATCGACAGAAGAAAATCCTAGGATTGATACATACGAAGTAGATATGGATAATTGTCCATCTAAGGTGCTGGATATTTTAAATAAAATCAAAAATGAAATTGACTCAACTATAACATACAGAAGATCTTGTGCTCATGGTGTATGTGGTTCATGTGCAATGAATATGGGGGGTAAAAATGGCCTTGCTTGCACTACTCCACATGCTGAAATTGAAGGAGATATTGATATTTATCCATTACCTCATTTAAAAGTTAAAAAAGATTTAATTGGTGATTTGGATGGATTGTACAAACAGTATCAATCAATTGAACCATGGTTAAAAAATAACTCAACAAAAGAAACTACAGAAATTTATCAATCCAAAGAGGACAGAGCAAAACTAGATGGTGCTTATGAATGTATTATGTGTGCTTGCTGTTCTACATCTTGCCCAAGTTATTGGTGGAATGGAGATAAATATTTAGGTCCAGCAGTTCTGCTACAGGCTTATAGATGGATTATTGATAGTAGAGATGAAGAGAGAAAAGCTAGATTAAAAAAAGTTTCTGATGAATTAAAATTATATAGGTGCCACACAATATTAAATTGTACAAATGCATGTCCAAAGGGCTTGAATCCAGCAAAAGCTATAGCTGAAATAAAAAAAATGTTAGCAACAGCTAATGTTTAAATAGACTATTCGATATTTTTGATCTAAAACACCGTATTCATGAAATTAATAGAACACTTCGTAAACGGTAAAATAATTCCGGGATCTTCAGATAAAAAAGGAAAAGTTTTTAATCCAGCAACTGGTGAGCAAGAGTCAGAGGTAAGACTTGCTTCAAGATCTGACTTAGATAGTGCTGTCGAGGTAGCAAAAAAGGCATTTGAAACTTGGTCTTTAAAACCTGCTCTTCAAAGAGCTAGAATAATATTTAAATTTAAAGAATTAATTGAAAAAAATTCTGATGAATTAACGAAGTTAATAGTTTCAGAACATGGAAAAGTTTATGAAGATGCAAGAGGATCTTTAACCAGAGGACTTGAGGTGGTAGAATTTGCTTGTGGAATACCACATTTATTAAAAGGTGAGTTTTCAGAAAATGTTGGTACCAGTGTTGATAGTTGGTCAATCAGACAACCATTAGGAGTTGTTGCAGGTATCACGCCTTTTAATTTTCCTGCTATGGTACCAATGTGGATGTTTCCAATAGCTATAGCTTGTGGAAATACTTTTATTCTTAAACCATCAGAAAAAGACCCTTCTTGTGCAATAAGATTGGCAGAACTACTTTCTGAAGCGGGTCTTCCAGAAGGAGTATTTAACGTAATAAATGGAGATAAAGAAGCTGTTGATGCAATTTTAGAAAACAAAGATATCAAAGCTGTTAGTTTCGTAGGATCAACTCCTATTGCAAAATATATTTATGAAAATTCAGCGAAAAATGAAAAAAGAGTTCAAGCTCTGGGTGGAGCAAAAAACCATTTAGTTGTTATGCCAGATTGTGATTTAGATGGTGCAGTAAATGGTTTAATGGGTGCTGCTTATGGTTCAGCTGGAGAAAGATGTATGGCACAATCAGTTGCGGTTGCAGTTGGAGATATCGGTGATGAACTTGTATCAAGATTATCAAAAAAAGCTGAAGCTTTAAAAGTTGGTCCTGGAATGGATAAAGCATCAGAAATGGGACCTTTAGTTACAAAAGAACATTTAGAAAAAGTTACAAGTTACGTTGATTTAGGTGTCAAGGAAGGTGCAAAGCTAGTGGTTGATGGAAGAGGTTTAAAACTTCAAGGTTATGAAAATGGTTTCTATATAGGTGGATGTTTATTTGATCATGTAAATAAAGATATGAGAATTTACAAAGAAGAAATATTCGGTCCAGTCTTATCAGTTGTTCGAGTAAAAACTTTTGAAGAAGCTGCAAAATTAATTAACGACCATGAGTACGGAAATGGAGTTAGTATTTATACAAGAGACGGTGATGCAGGTAGAACTTTTGCAAATAAAATTCAAGTAGGTATGGTTGGTATTAACGTGCCGATCCCAGTTCCAATGGCATTTCATAGTTTTGGTGGTTGGAAAAGATCATTATTTGGAGATAGTGGAATGCATGGTATGGAAGGAATAAAATTTTATACAAAACTTAAAACAGTAACATCCAGATGGCCTTCAGGTGTCCGATCAAATGCGGAATTTGTTATGCCAACAATGAAATAAAGGAAATAAATGACAAAAATATCTTTGATTGGTGCAGGCCAAATAGGCGGAACTCTTGCACATTTAATAGGAACAAAAGAATTAGTAAATGAAGTGGTTTTATTCGATGTAGCTAGTGGTATTGCTAAAGGAAAAGCATTAGATATTGCACAATCTTCATCTGTAGATGGTTTCAATGTTAGGTTTTCAGGTACTGATAACTATGAGGATATAAAAGAATCAGATGTAATTATAATTACAGCAGGTGTTCCAAGAAAACCTGGAATGAGCCGAGACGATCTTCTTGGAATTAATTTAAAAATTATTAAACAAGTTGCTGAGGGGGTAAAGAAAAATGCTCCTAACGCTTTTGTGATCTGTATCACCAATCCTTTAGATGTTATGGTTATGGCATTTCAAAAATTTTCAGGTTTGCCATCAAATAAAGTTGTTGGTATGGCGGGTATTTTAGATAGTTCGAGATTTAAATTATTTTTATCATTAGAACTTAATGTGCCAGTAAAGGAAATTGAGGCAATGGTTATGGGTGGTCATGGTGACACCATGGTGCCTATGCCAAGATTTACAAAAATCTCAGGTAAACCATTGTTAGACCTTGTAAAGGATGGAAAAATTTCTTCAGAAAGAGTTGAAGAAATTAATCAAAGAACACGAGATGGCGGTGCGGAAATAGTTAAATATTTAGAAAAAGGATCAGCCTTTTATGCACCAGCAGCTTCAGGTGTTCAAATGGCAGAAGCATATTTAAATGATCAGAAAAAATTATTACCCTGCGCTGTACAATTAAATGGAGAATATGGTGTAAAAAATGTTTATGCAGGTGTTCCTGTTGTCATTGGAAAAGATGGTGTAGAAAAAATTGAGGAGATTGATTTAGATGAAATAGAAAAAAAAGAATTTATGCATTCAATAGATGCTGTAAAAGCTTTATGGGAAGCTGCATCTAAAATAGATCCTGATTTATCTAAATAATAATGAATATTCACGAGCATCAAGCTAAACAAATATTAAAAAAATATGGAGCTGTAGTTCCCGAAGGAGTATTTGCGCTTAATGTTGATGAACTTATTCAAAAAGCAAAAGCACTCAAAACTGAGAAATATGTGCTTAAAGCACAAATCCATGCTGGAGGTAGAGGAAAAGCTGGTGGTGTAAAAATTTTAAACTCTATTGAGGAACTAACGGCAGCAGCTAAAGAATTACTTGGAAAAACACTAGTTACTCATCAAACTGGCCCTGAAGGTAGAGAGGTAAAAAGATTATACGTAGAAGAATCTTCAAATATAGATAAAGAATTTTACTTATCGTGCCTGGTTGATAGGGCAAGTTCTAAAATTGCATTTATATCAAGTGACCAAGGAGGGATGGACATTGAAGAAGTTGCAAGCAGTTCACCTGAAAAAATTATAACTACAAAAGTTGATATGGGTGATGAAATTTCTGAGTCAGATTGTGAAAAAATAATTAATATTTTTAATTTAAATGAAGACGCAAAAAAACAAGCAATAACATTAATTAAATCAATATATAAAATGTTTGTGAGTACTGATGCAAACATGGTTGAAGTAAATCCATTAATTTTGACAAAAGAGGAAAAAATTGTTTGTTTAGATGCAAAAGTTAATTTCGACTCTAACGCTTTATTCAGGCATCCAGAAATTGTTGAATTAAGAGATTTTAATGAGGAAGATCCTACCGAGATAGAAGCTAGCAAGCATGATCTTGCGTATATCAAGCTAGATGGAAGTATTGGCTGTATGGTGAATGGGGCAGGATTAGCAATGGCAACAATGGATATAATTAAATTGTATGGTAAAGAGCCAGCAAATTTTTTAGATGTAGGTGGTGGCGCATCCAAAGAAAAAGTATCTGCTGCATTAAAGATAATTCTCTCAGATAAAAATGTTAAAGGTATTTTAATTAATATTTTTGGAGGAATAATGAGATGTGATGTTCTTGCCCAAGGAGTAGTTGATGCAGCTAAAGAAATTAATATTGCTGTACCTTTGGTTGTAAGATTAGCAGGCACAAATTTCAAAGAAGGAAAAAAAATTCTTGATAATTCTGGATTAAAATTAATTTCTGCAGAAAATTTAGATGATGCTGCTAAGAAAATTGTTGAGGCGATAAAATAAAATGTCGGTTTTGGTAAATAAAAATACTAAAGTAATTTGTCAGGGATTTACTGGCTCACACGGAACATTTCATTCAGAGCAGGCTATAAAATATGGAACCAATCTTGTTGGTGGAGTTACGCCAAAGAAAGGTGGGCAAAAACATTTAGACAGACCAGTTTTTAATAGTGTTTTAGAGGCAAAAAATGAAGTAGGAGCAGATGCAACTATGATTTATGTACCTGCTAAATTTGCAGCAGCAGCAATCATTGAAGCTATTGATGCATCAGTTGAACTTATTGTTTGTATAACAGAGGGTATTCCAATTCAGGATATGCTTAAGGTTAGACAAAAATTAAGTGGATCTAGTAGCAGATTAATTGGACCTAATTGTCCAGGAATAATCACACCAGATGAGTGTAAAATTGGGATTATGCCGGGAAGTATTCACAAAAGAGGAAGTGTTGGAATTGTTTCAAGGTCAGGAACATTGACATATGAAGCAGTAGCCCAAACAACTGAAAATGGACTTGGTCAATCAACTTGTATTGGTATTGGCGGTGATCCTATTAATGGAACAAATTTTATAGATTGTTTAGATTTATTTTTAAATGACTCTGAAACAGAATCTATTTTAATGATAGGTGAAATTGGTGGAACAGCTGAAGAAGAAGCGGCTGACTTTATAAAAAATCACAAGATTAAAAAACCAATAGTTGGATTTATTGCTGGAATTACAGCTCCTCAAGGAAGGAGAATGGGGCATGCTGGTGCCATTATATCAGGTGGCAAGGGTGGAGCTAATGATAAAATAAAAAAAATGGAAGAATGTGGTATTACAGTTGCCAAATCACCATCAATTATTGGAAAAACTTTATTTGATAAACTGTCTAATTGAAAAAAAATATTAGAGGGATATATTAAATAAAAAGATGTCTTCATCAAAAAATCTTGATTTCGAAAAAACTTCATTTTTAAACAAATCTAATAGTGCATTTATAGAAGAAATGTATTTAAAATTTGTAAATAAAGATGCTGATCTTCCAGAAAGTTGGGCAAATTATTTTGAGGGAATTGGTGAAGAATTAAATGTTATAGCAAAAGAAATTAATGGTCCATCGTGGGGACCTACTAAAAAAAAGATTGATATTGATCAATTACAAAAAAAAATAGAAGAACAAGATAAAAATGATTTTGATAATGTCAAATTAGACACCTCAGAAAAATTTAATTTTCAATTACTTGCTGACTCAAATAAAGATTCTATTAGTGCTGTAGCATTAATTAGAGCATATAGACTAAGAGGACATTTATTAGCAGATCTTGATCCTTTAGAAATGAGAGAGTCAGAATATCTAGATGAGCTTCATCCAGATTTTTACGGTTTTAAAAAAGAAAATTACGATAAGAAAATTTTTCTAAACGGGGTAATCAATCGTAAATATGCAAATATAAAAGAAATACTTAAGTTTATGAAGAAAACCTACTGTGGAAAAATAGGTTATGAGTTCATGCATATTTCAAACCCAGATGAAAGAAAGTGGTTTAGGGACAGGATAGAGCAAGATAAAAATGCACTTCAATTTACAAAAAATGGTAAAGAGGCAATTTTAAATAAATTAGTACAGGCAGAAGGATTTGAAAAATTTTTAGCTACAAAGTATGTGGGAACAAAAAGATTTGGTTTAGATGGTGGCGAAAGTTTAATACCTGCTCTTGAACAAATAATAAAAATTGGTGGTCAAAATAATATAAAAGAAGTTAAAATAGGTATGTCTCATAGAGGTAGGCTTAACGTTTTAGCAAACGTTTTACAAAAATCTTACAAAAAAATTTTTAATGAGTTTGCTGGTGAGTTTAGTACTGATTCTGAAGATAGCGCTGGAGATGTAAAATATCATCTTGGAGCGTCGTCTGATAGAGAATTTGATGGAAATTCAGTACATGTCAGTTTAACAGATAATCCCTCTCATTTAGAAGCTGTTAACCCAGTTGTTTTAGGTCAAACAAGAGCCAAACAATTTTTTCATAAAGACCGTGAAAGAAATAAAGTTATACCTATTCTCATTCATGGGGACGCAGCCTTTGCTGGTCAAGGAGTTGTAGCAGAATGTTTTGCAATGTCTGGACTACCAGGACATAACACTGGAGGAACAATTCATATTATTGTTAATAACCAGATAGGATTTACTACTAGTCCAAGATTTGCGAGGTCTTCACCTTATCCATCTGATGTTGCAAAAATGGTAGAGGCTCCAATTCTTCATGTTAATGGTGATGATCCAGAAGCAGTTGTTTATGCAACAAGAATAGCAACAGAATTTCGATTAAAATTTAATAGAGACGTTGTAGTAGATTTAATTTGTTATAGAAGATTTGGACATAATGAGGGAGATGAACCTTCATTTACTCAACCTTTAATGTATAAAAAAATTAGATCTCATCCAAGTGTTTACAAAATTTATGGAAATAAATTAGTAAACGAAAAATCTATAACTGAAGAATTATTAAATCAAAATGTTAAATCATTTAAAGATTTACTTGATGAACAATACAAAAGTGCAAAAGATTATAAACCTAAAATAGAATGGTTTGAGGGAACATGGTCAAGATATAAACCTGAAAGAGGTAAAGATAAGAGAGGTATAACAGGTTTTGATAAAAATAAATTAAAAATAATCTCAGGTAAAATAAATAGCATTCCCAAGGAAAAAAATATTCACAAGACTATCTCTAAAATATTTAATGCCAGAAAAGAAAGTATCGAGAAAGGTACTGGAATCGATTGGTCTTCAGCTGAGTCTTTAGCTTTTGGATCTTTGCTTGAAGAGGGATATCCAGTTAGGCTTGTAGGGCAAGACTCTGGAAGAGGAACATTCAGTCAACGACATTCTGTTTTAAGAAATCAAATAGATAATTCTAGGTATATTCCTCTTAATAATATTTCTAAAAATCAAAAGCAATTTGAAGTAGTAGATAGTTTTTTATCTGAACTTGCGGTTTTAGGTTTTGAATATGGTTACAGTCTAGTAGAGCCAAATACACTTACTCTTTGGGAAGCACAATTCGGTGACTTTGCAAATGGTGCCCAAGTAGTAATTGATCAATTTATTGCATCTGGTGAGAGAAAATGGAATAGAGCATCTGGTATAGTAATGTTGTTGCCTCATGGATATGAAGGACAAGGACCAGAACATTCTTCAGCAAGATTAGAAAGATTTTTACAACTATGCTCAAACGATAATATGCAAGTAATGAACTGCACAACTCCAGCAAATTATTTTCATGCTTTAAGAAGACAAATGCATAGGAGTTTTAGAAAGCCACTAATCATAATGACACCAAAATCACTATTAAGAAATAAATATTGTGTTTCAAATTTAGAAGATTTTAACAAAAAAAATACTTTCCATAGAGTATTGTGGGATCATGCTATAGATCCTAAGTCTAAAGGATTTATTAAACTAAAAGAAAGTCCTAAAATTAAAAAAGTAATTCTTTGTTCTGGAAAAGTATATTTTGATTTGTTAGACGCCAGAGAAAAGCTTAAAAGAGATGATGTAGTGATGTATAGAATTGAACAATTGTATCCATTTCCAGCAAAAGCTTTGGTTAAGGAGTTAAAACCATATGCTGAAAATGCCGAATTCTTTTGGTGTCAAGAAGAACCAAAAAATATGGGTGCTTGGTTTTCAGTTAGAGATTATATCCAATGGACATTAGACACTTTAAAGGCTAATAATAATAAAATTTCTTATATAGGAAGAAGCCCAGACGCAACTCCTGCAACAGGATATGCCAAAAGGCATAATTCTCAACAACAAGAAATAATTAATAAGGTATTTGATTAATTTTAATGAGTGAAAAAATAGTAGTCCCAGTTCTTGGTGAAAGTATAACAGAAGCGACTGTTGCAAAATGGTTAAAAAACGAAGGTGATACAGTCGAAGCAGATGAGCCAATTGTAGAACTTGAGACAGACAAAGTAAACTTAGAAGTACCATCTCCAATTTCTGGTGTGTTAACAGAGATAAATTCACAAGATGGATCAGTCGTTGAAGTAGGAGCGTTATTAGGTTCTGTATCAGCAGAAGGTGGAGCGGTTAAATCTGCGCCAAAAACCCAAAAAGAAATCAAGCAAGAGAAAATAGTTCCTGCAGAGAGCAATGTAATAAAATTAGATGCAAATAAAAAAGAACCAAAAGTATTTGAAGAAAAAGATATAGAAGAACCCAAAGAGAAACCATTGGTTTTAACTGAGGAAGTAAAACCAGATGTTGCTCCTAAAAGAAATGTTAATCCAACCTTGTCTCCGGCAGTGAGAAAAATAGTAACTGAAAATAATATCGATATTAATTCAATTCAAGGTTCAGGAAAAGATGGGAGAGTTTTAAAAGGAGATTTAATAAGTTTGATGGGTACAAATCCAAAACCATCTGAAAGAAAAATTCAATATGGTGAAGAAGAACGAATTAAGATGACCAGGTTGAGACAGACTATTGCAAAAAGATTAAAGCAAGCTCAAGAGAATGCAGCTCTTTTATCAACATTTAACGAGGTTGATATGAGCAGTGTGATGGAAATGAGGAAAGAAAATCAAGAGGATTTCCAATCTCGTTATGGGATAAAATTAGGATTTATGTCTTTCTTTGTAAAAGCATGTGTAGTTGCTTTAAAAAATTTCCCTGCGGTGAATGCTGAAATAGACAGAGATGAGATTATCTATAAAAACTATTACAATATTAGCTTTGCTGTTGGAACAGATAAGGGTTTGGTTGTTCCAGTTTTGAGAAATGCAGATGAATTATCCTTTGCAGATATTGAAAAAAATATTAAAGAAATTTCAGAAAAAGCGCGAGATGGAAAGCTAACGATTGAAGATCTCCAGGGAGGAACATTTACAATAAGTAATGGAGGTGTGTATGGGTCCATGCTTTCAACTCCGATACTAAATTTACCTCAATCCGGAGTGCTAGGTATGCATAATATAGTTGAAAGACCTGTTGTTATAGATGGTGAAATTAAAATAAGACCAATTATGTATTTAGCATTATCCTATGATCATAGAATTATTGATGGAAAAGAGTCTGTATCTTTCCTTAAAATGATAAAAGAAAACTTAGAAGACCCTAGAAGGTTGTTTTTAGATATTTAAATGTCAGAAAAATTTCAAGCTGTAGTTATTGGAGGTGGACCAGGTGGTTATGTTTGTGCGATCAGGCTTGCTCAATTAGGATTAAAAACTGCATGTATAGAGTCTAGAGGGTCTTTAGGAGGCACTTGCTTAAATGTTGGCTGTATCCCATCAAAAAGCTTACTTAATCTATCTGAAGAATTTCACAAAGTAAAAAGTTTAGCAAACAAAGGTATTGAAGTTAGTGAAGTAAAATTAAATTTAGACAAGATGATGAAAAGCAAAGATAAAGCTGTAACAGTTCTTACAAAAGGTGTTGAATTTCTTTTGAAAAAAAACAAAGTTACTTACTTTAAAGGACACGGAAGTTTTAAATCTATAAATGAAATTTTAATAAAGGATGATAAAAATAAAGAAACCATCATACAAACAGAAAAAACAGTTATTGCAACAGGATCAGTTCCAGTTTCATTACCAGGAATAGAAATAGATGAGAAAACGATTGTCTCATCAACAGGTGCTCTAAAGTTAGAAAAGGTACCAAAGAAAATGATTGTAGTAGGAGGAGGCTATATAGGACTAGAAATGGGATCTGTATGGTCAAGACTTGGAGCAGAGGTGCAAGTTGTTGAATTTTTAGATCATATTACACCTGGAATGGATAAAGAAATCTCTTCAGAATTTATGAAAATTTTAAAAAAACAGGGAATGAAATTTAATATGCAAAATAAAGTTGAAACAATTAAAAAAAACGCAGCTGGCGCAGTGGTTTCAACAGTAGATAAAGATGGTAATAAAAATAATTTTGAGTGCGATGTTGTTTTGATTTCTGTTGGCAGAAAACCTAATACAGATGGTTTGAATTTAGAGTCTGTAGGAGTAGATCTTGATGAAAGAAATAGAATTAAAACTGATAAAATTTTTAAGACTAACGTTGAAAATATTTATGCAATAGGCGATGTAATTGTTGGTCCAATGCTTGCACATAAAGCGGAGGACGAAGGTATAGCAGTCGCAGAAAACATAGTTGGTCAATCTGGGCATGTAAATTATGATACAATCCCAGGAGTAATTTATACAACACCAGAAGTAGCATCAATCGGTAAAACTGAGGAACAATTAAAAGAATTAAATAAAAAATATAAAGTAGGAAAATTTTCGTTCATGGCTAATTCAAGAGCCAAGGCTATAGATGATGCAGAAGGTTTTGTTAAAATTTTAGCTGATGAGCAAACAGATAAAGTATTAGGTGCACATATAATTGGACCTCATGCAGGAGAATTAATTGCAGAGATTGGTGTTGCAATGGAATTTGGTGCAAGTGCAGAAGATATCGCCCGAACTTGTCATGCTCATCCAACGTTTTCTGAAGCAGTTAAAGAAGCTGCTTTATCAGTAGATAAAAGAGCAATACACTCTTAATTTTTTTTCATATTATAAAAGTATGAAATATCCGATTCTTCTACCAAATATTTTTAATCATCCATTTACTTATGAAAGTAATTTAACTCTTAAAGTTGGAGATTATGTAATGGTACCTTTTGGAAAATCAAAAATTACCGGTGTTGTTTGGGACGAATTTGAAAAAAATAATAATAAAAATTTTAAGACTAAAAAGGTAATCAAGAAATTAGACGTTACTCCATTAAAAAAAAATACAATTAATTTTTTAAATTGGTTTGCAGAATATAATCTTATCCCAAAAGGTATGGCATTAAAGTTAGTGCTCTTAAGTAGTGATGCGGTAGAGAACAAAGAAACTCAACTTAATCAAATATTTGATAGCAAAATTAAGCAAAACTTAATCAAGCTGTCTAGTGATCAAAATAAATCTCTAAAAAAAATGAATGTTTCAAATAAAAAATTTAGAGTTCATGTTTTGCAAGGCACCACTGGATCAGGTAAAACTTTAGTTTATTTTGAAGCGTTAAAACCACTGATAGAGAAGGGTTTTCAAGGATTAATTTTATTACCAGAAATTGGTCTAACCAGCCAGTTTGAACAAAAATTTTTTGAATATTTTGGTTTTAAACCTGCAGTTTGGCATTCGGGTATTTCAAAAAAAAAGAAAGAATTAATTTGGAGCGGCGTTTCTAACGGTAAAATAAAAATAATTATTGGCGCAAGATCTTCATTATTTTTACCATTTAAAAAATTAGGAATGATAATTGTTGATGAGGAACACGATCAATCATTTAAACAGGACGAAGGCATAACCTACAATGCTCGTGATATGGCAATTTCTAGAGCATCTTTTGAAAATATTCCAATCAATTTGATTACTGCTGTTCCATCTATAGAAACTTTTGAAAATATTAAAAAAGGTAAATACGAGGTTTCTAGATTAAACGAAAGATATCAAAACGCAGCTTTACCTAATTATGAAATTATTAATTTAAATAATACCAAACTTGAAAAACAATCATGGCTATCAAATAAAATTATTGAAAAAGTTAATTTACATTTGGAAAAAAAAGATCAAGTTTTGTTTTTTTTAAACAGAAGAGGTTTTTCTCCAAATGCTTTATGTAATAAGTGTTTTACAAGTTTTACATGTCCAAATTGTAGTATCAATTTAGTTTATCATAAAAATAAAAATAACTTATTATGTCATTATTGTGGATACAAATCCGATCTTAAAAGGGACTGTACAAAAGAAGGTAACTGTGAATTTATTTTTAGTGGTCCTGGTGTTGAGAGAATTTCAGAAGAGGTAAAAAGAAAATTCCCTGGAAAAAAAATAGAGATTTTTTCAAGTGATACAATGAATAAAAAAGATTCTAAAGAAAAAATAGATAAAATTATTAATAATGAAACGCATATTTTAGTTGGAACTCAATTAATTTCAAAAGGTTTTCATTTTCCAAGCTTAAATTGCATTGTAGTTGTTGATATTGATCTTTCATCTCAAGGACATGATTTAAGAGGTGCAGAAAAAAATTTGCAGCTCTATCATCAACTTTCAGGACGTGCAGGAAGAACAGGAAAGCCAGCAACGGTATATTTTCAAACTTATGAAAATAATACTAAGATGATTTCAGAAATTACGAGTAAAAATCCAGATATTTTTTTAGAAAGAGAACTAGAGATAAGAAAAAAAAATAAACTACCTCCATTTCAAAGGTTTATTTCTTTAATCTTAACAGGAGATAATGAAATTAAATTAGAAAAAGAAGCTATTAATTTTAAAAATTTCATTGAAAATAAAATTGAAGGAAAAATATTAGGGCCTGTGAATGCCCCATTATTTAGATTAAAAAGAAAATTTAGAATTAGATTTTTAATCAGAGGCTTAAAATCCATGAAATTACAAAGCTCTCTTGCAAAAATTATTCCAAAATATAAATTTTCTTCTGGAATAAAACTTTCAGTTGATGTTGATCCAATTAACTTCAATTAACCGCAAAAAAGAGGCCTTTTTTACGAATCCGCTACTTGAAGACATAAGGGTCATATGCTATTTAGGGCGTGATTTTTAAATAATCTTCAACATTATAGAGGAACCAAGTTGAGTAAAGACACCGGATTTTCAATAACTTCAGCTGAAAGGTATTCTCTTGCGCTTTTTGAGCTCTCAGTGGAAAACAATCTTTTAAGTCAGATCGAAGATCAGTCTTCATCTATTCTTAATTTAATTCAGCAAAGTGAAGATTTTTCTAATTTGATTAAAGATCCAACTACAAGCCAGGAAGATTTATTAAAAGTAATCAATACAATCTCTGAAAATAATAAATTTGAGTCTTTATTTAAAAATTTTTTAAGTTTCTTAATTCAAAAAAGACGTTTCTTTTTTATTGAGCGTATCCTTAAAAGCTTTATTGAAATTTGTTCAAGAAAAAGAGGTGAACTTAAGGCAGAATTAAAATCAGCAAAAGAATTATCTAATGAAGAAATTGCAAAAATTACAGAGGAGTTAACAAAAAATTTTAGCTCAAAAATAAAATTAAACTACAAACATGACGAAAGTTTAATAGGAGGTTTGGTAGTACAAGTCGGAAGTACTATGGTAGATACCTCAATTAAAAATAAATTACAACAAATCGAAAATAGAATGACAGAGGCATAAATGGAAATAAATCCTTCAGAAGTTACAAAAATATTAAAAGAACAAATTAAAAATTTTGGTGATAAAGCAGAAGTCACAGAAGTTGGTCAAGTTTTATCAGTTGGAGACGGTATTGCTAGGATTTATGGTTTGGATAATGTTCAAGCTGGTGAAATGGTAGAATTTGCAGATGGTTCAAAAGGTATGGCTCTAAACTTAGAAAGTGAAAACGTTGGTGTCGTAATTTTTGGTGATGACAGAAATGTTAAAGAAGGGGATGTAGTAAAAAGAACTGGTAATATTGTTGATACTCCAGTTGGAAAAGAATTATTAGGAAGAGTAGTGGATGGTTTAGGAAATCCCATCGATGGAAAAGGACCATTAGATAAAGGAATAAAAAAAAGCAGGGTTGAAGTAAAAGCTCCAGGTATTATTCCACGACAATCAGTAAGTGAACCAATGCAAACTGGTCTTAAATCAATTGATAGTTTAGTCCCGATTGGAAGAGGACAAAGGGAATTAATTATTGGTGATAGACAAACTGGTAAAACAGCAGTTGCAGTAGATGCAATTATTAATCAAAAAAAAATCAATGAATCTGGTGATGAAAAACAAAAACTGTATTGTATATACGTTGCAGTTGGACAAAAAAGATCAACAGTAAGACAAATTCAAAAAACATTAGAAGAAGCTGGAGCTATGGAGTACACAACAATCGTTGCCGCTACGGCATCTGACTCTGCTCCTCTACAATTCTTAGCACCATATACAGGATGTGCTATGGGAGAGTATTTTAGAGATAATGGAATGCATGCGTTAATAATTTATGATGATTTGTCTAAACAAGCAGTTGCTTATAGACAAATGTCATTGCTATTGAGAAGACCCCCAGGACGTGAGGCGTATCCTGGAGATGTATTTTATCTTCATAGTAGATTACTTGAAAGAGCAGCTAAATTAAGTGACGAACATGGTGGTGGATCACTAACTGCACTGCCAATTATTGAAACACAAGGTGGAGACGTATCCGCGTTCATTCCAACTAACGTTATTTCAATTACAGATGGACAAATTTTCCTGGAAACAGAACTATTTAACCAAGGTATAAGACCTGCAATTAACGTAGGTTTATCAGTATCTAGGGTTGGTTCATCAGCTCAAACAAAAGCGATGAAAAAAGTTTCTGGTTCAATGAAATTGGAGTTAGCACAATACAGAGAAATGGCGGCTTTTGCTCAATTCGGATCTGATTTAGATGCATCTACGCAGCAGCTTTTGAATAGAGGTTCTAAACTAACTGAACTTTTAAAACAAAAACAATATTCACCGATGACTGTTGCAGAACAAGTTATTTCAGTATTTTGTGGAGTGAAAGGGTATCTTGATGATATTGATCTAAAAGACGTTGCTGAATTTGAGAGCAAGATTATTGAAAAATGTAAATCAGATAAGCCTGAAATTATCGAGTCAATTTTAACTTCAGGAAAACTTGAGGAAGATAAAGAAAAATTACTTGTTGAGGTAATCACTCAATTAAAAGGAAATTTTAAATCTTAATAATTTATGGCAAGTTTAGACGACCTAAAAAAAAGAATAGCAAGTGTAAAGTCTACACAAAAAATTACTAAAGCTATGAAAATGGTTGCAGCAGCTAAATTAAGAAGAGCTCAAGAAAGCGCTGAGAAGGGAAGACCTTATTCTGAAAAAATGAATAATATTATTTTAAATTTATCAAATGGTATATCTGATAAAGAAAATGCACCAAAATTATTGTCAGGGACTGGTCAGGAAAAAACTTACCTTTGTGTGGTGATGACTTCTGATAGAGGTTTATGTGGTGGATTTAATTCAAATATTATTAAAAAAGCTAAAAGTTATTTTGCAAAAATTTTAGATGAAGGTAAAGAACTTAAAATTATTACAGTAGGCTCAAAGGGGAATGATCAACTAAAAAGAGTTTATGGAGACAAAATAATTGAAAATATTTCTTTTAAAGAATCTAAAAATGCAAATTATTTTGATGCTGACAAAGTTGGGAAAATGGTAATTGAAAAATTCGAGGCAGGTGAATTTGATGTTTGTACAATTTTTTATAACCAATTTAAAAATGTAATTACTCAAATTCCTCAAGCACAGCAAATTATCCCTTTAAACAATGAAGGAGAAGAAAACAGTTCAGAAGAAAGTTACGAATTTGAACCAGATGAAGATGAAATTTTAAGCAATTTATTGCCAAAGAATATTTCTACGCAAATATTTAAGGCTATGTTAGAGAATTCAGCTAGCGAACAAGGGTCTAGAATGAGTGCAATGGATAATGCGACCCGAAACGCAGGTGAAATGGTTGACAAACTTACTATCGAATATAATAGAAGTCGTCAGGCAGCAATTACAAAAGAACTAATAGAAATCATATCAGGAGCAGAAAGTTTATAATTATGAGCAAAGGAATAATCACACAAGTTATTGGAGCAGTAGTAGACGTAAAATTTGATGGTGAACTACCAGAAATTTTAACAGCATTGGAATGTAAAAATGGTGATAACAGACTAGTTTTAGAGGTAGCACAACACTTAGGTGAAACTACTGTTAGAACAATTGCTATGGATGCTACTGAAGGACTAAAAAGAGGTGATGAAGTTATTAATACTAATGCTCCTATTCAGGTTCCAGTTGGACCTGAAACACTCGGAAGAATTATAAATGTAATTGGGGAACCAATTGATGAAAGAGGTGAGGTTAAGACTAAAGAGAGTTGGCCAATTCATAGAGCTGCACCTGAATTTAATGACCAATCAACGGAAACTGAAATACTTGTAACAGGTATTAAAGTAATTGATTTGCTTGCACCTTACGCAAAAGGTGGAAAGATTGGATTATTTGGTGGAGCGGGAGTAGGAAAAACAGTTTTAATTATGGAATTAATTAATAACGTTGCAAAAGCTCATGGTGGTTTTTCAGTTTTTGCAGGAGTTGGAGAGAGAACTAGAGAAGGAAATGATCTTTATCATGAAATGATTGAATCTGGGGTAATTAAAAAAGAAGGAACTGGCTCAAAAGCTGCTCTAGTTTATGGACAGATGAATGAACCTCCTGGAGCAAGAGCAAGAGTTGCACTTACAGGATTAACTGTTGCTGAATACTTTAGAGATCAAGAAGGTCAGGACGTACTTTTCTTCGTAGATAATATTTTTAGGTTTACTCAGGCAGGATCAGAGGTTTCAGCTTTGTTAGGAAGAATTCCATCTGCTGTTGGATATCAACCGACATTAGCTACTGACATGGGAAACCTACAAGAAAGAATTACGACTACAAACAAAGGGTCAATTACATCTGTACAAGCAATCTATGTACCTGCTGATGATTTAACAGACCCTGCTCCAGCTACATCGTTTGCTCACTTGGATGCAACGACTGTACTTTCAAGACAAATTGCAGAAATTGGTATTTATCCTGCAGTAGATCCACTTGATTCTACTTCAAGAATTTTGGATCCAAGAATTGTTGGAGATGAGCATTATAGAGTAGCAAGAGATGTTCAGAGAATACTACAATCATATAAATCATTACAAGATATTATAGCTATTCTTGGTATGGACGAGTTATCTGAAGAAGATAAACTAGTTGTAGCAAGAGCTAGAAAAATCCAGAGATTTTTATCTCAACCATTCTTTGTTGCAGAAGTATTTACTGGATCTCCAGGAAAACTTGTTGATCTTGATTCAACGATCAAAGGTTTTGATGCAATCTGCAAAGGCGAGTATGACCACTTACCTGAAGCTGCTTTTTATATGGTTGGAACAATTGAAGAAGCTATAGAAAAAGCTAAGAAAATGGAACAAGAAGCTGCTGCTTAATGAGTGAAGAGTTTAAAGTTGAAATAGTAAATCCTGAAAAATCTTTTTTAGTAAAAGATGATGTTTCAGAAGTTGTGGTCCCTGCTTTTGAAGGAGAGATGGGAATATTGAAGGATCATATTTCTATTATTTCCTTTTTAAAACCTGGGATAATTAAGATTTTATCAAAATCGGGTGATGAAAATTACTATGTTGAAGATGGGATTGTTGAGTTTAAAAATAACAATCTATCTATTTTAACAAGTACAATTTTTAATCTTGCTGATATGGATAAATCAAAGCAACAAGATTTACTTAAACAGGCAGAAGAAGAGGCTAATAAAACCGATATTAACGATCAATCTAAATATTTAGCAGATCAAAAAGTTGAAGTTTTAAAAACTCTAAATTAATTTTTTTACTTTTTCTTTAAGTTCTTTGTAAACATGATGTTTAAAATCAACAACAACATCAGTAATTAAATCTAAGTCAATCCACTTCCAATCTAAAAATTCTGGATTAGATGTATTAATATTTATTTCATTATCATTTCCAATAAATCGCATTAAAAACCATTTTTGCTTCTGACCTTTGTACTTACCTTTCCAAATAATACCTAGTAATCTATCAGGTAAATCATAGGTTAATGTACCATCTAATTCTTTTATAAGTTCTACGCTTTTGATACTTGTTTCTTCCTCTAGTTCTCTAAATGCAGCTTTTAAATTATCCTCTCCCTCATCAACACCACCCTGAGGCATTTGCCAAAAATTTTTAGGATTATCTATTCTTTTTGCTACGAATACTTTATTTTCTTTATTCAATAACACAATTCCGACCCCACTTCTCAGTGGTAAATCTTTAAAATTTTTATTCATATTATCCGTTAAGTAACTTAATAGCGTAGTTTAATTGATTATCAGTATCAGTTTTTATTCTAAAATCATCACCTTCTTCATTTACTTCAATATCTGGTCTAACACCTACTTCAGAAATAGATTTTCCAGAAGGAAGATAATATTTTGCGACAGTTAATCTGATAGCACCACGATTTTTTAAAGGAATAATTGATTGGACAGAACCTTTACCAAAGCTATTTTCACCAACGATGATTGCTCTTTTGTGATCCTTTAAAGCTCCAGCAACAATTTCAGATGCTGATGCTGAACCATAGTTAATTAAAACCAATAGTGTTTTTCCATCGGTAATATCTCCTTTTTTTGCAAACCATTTTCTATTTTCAGATTTTTTTCTGCTTTTTGTTGAAACTATCTCACCATTTTCCAGGAAAAAATCTGATATCTTTATTGCTTGAGATAAAAGACCTCCAGGATTATTTCTTAAATCTAAAATATATGAATTTAAGTTTTTATCTTTTTTAAGTTTTTTAATTTGTTTTTCTATTTGATCACTACTGTTATCGTTAAATGAAGTAAGCCTAATGTATCCAATATTTTCTTCTATAATTTCAGATTTTACAGACTGAACCTGAATAACTTCTCTTATTATATTGAATGTTAGCGCTTTTCTTTCACCTCTTCGTCTTACTGTTAACTCTATTCCAGAACCTACAGGTCCTCTCATTAAATCAACAGCTTCACTTAATGATTTTCCTTGAACCTGAACATCATTTATTTTGACTATGTAATCACCAGCTTTTAATCCAGCTCTAGATGCAGGTGTATCATCTATTGGTGAAATTACTTTTACCACACCAGCCTCCATACTAACTTCAATTCCTAGTCCACCAAATTCACCACTGGTTTCTGTTTGCATTTCATCAAAAATTTTAGGAGACATGTAGGATGAATAAGGATCTAGGGATTGTAAAAGTCCATTGATAGCGGAGTCCATACTCTCAGATTGATTGAACTCATCAACATATTCTTTATTAATTTTTTCAAGAACTTCACCGAAGAGATCAATTTTTTTATAAATATCAATTTCAGCTGAAATAACTGTTTTATTTAAATAAAAAATGGAAAAAAAAATTAATAATAAAAATTTAATTTTTTTCATATCATCACTTTTTCTTTTGGAATTAGCTCTGACCAAATTTTTTCTAATTCATAAAATTTTCTTTTTTCTGGATGAAAAATATGAACAATCAAATCAATCCCATCAACAAGTTTCCATTCTCCACTTTCTTTACCCTCAATTTTTGAGTCTTTTACACCGTTATTTTTAAGTTTTTCTAAAACTTGTTCTGATAAAGATTGAATATGTCTAGATGATGTTCCACTTGCTATGATCATGTAATCAGCCATAGAACTTTTGTCTTTAAGATCAATAGTTACAATGTCTTGGGCTTTATTGAGATCTAGTGTGTTGATTACAATTTCTTTTAAATCTGAAATTTTGTCCATTAATTGATTTTAGATTATCAAATTTTTCTTAATTGAGAAGATGAAATGTTGACTTTATTAAACTCAATAAACTCTAGATTGGCCTTACTAAGTTGCTTAAATGTCTTTGATTTTAAAGAATTTTTTTTATACCCGTGTCTATCAAAAACTAGAATGTTACATTTTTGTAGAATTAATTTAGATTTATGCCATTTATGAAAATTAATAAGGTTGTCGGCACCCATTAAAAAATAAATTTCAATGCTTTTATCTTTTTTTAAATGATTGATTAAATTAATAGTTTTACTTGATTTAATAATTTTTTCATAAAATTTAACCTTAATAAATGAATTTGTACTAATAATTTTTTTACAATATTTAATTCTGTCAGTAACAGATGTCTTGCTTTCTATTTTAAATGGATTTTTTTTTGTAATTGCCCAAATAACTTTTTTGAGTTTGAATCTTTTTTTTGCTTCCTTAGAAATTGCTAAATGTCCTTTATGAGCAGGATCAAACGATCCACCTAATACACCTATTTTTATTTTTGTGTTATTCAATTTAATTTCTTATTTTACCATTACTAGTGATTTCATATTTATATGAAATCAATTGATTTAAACCTACAGGACCTCTTGGTGGTAGTGTATTAGTAGAAATTCCAACTTCTCCACCAAATCCAAATTCACCTCCATCAGCAAATTGAGTTGAGGTATTATGCATTGCAATTGAGCTTTTAACATTTTTTAAGAAGTATTTTGCTGTTTTTTTATTTTTTGTAATGATGGAGTCAGTGTGCATAGTGCCATATTTATTTATATGCTTAATTGCCTCTTCAGAATTTTTAACAACTTTAACAGATACAATTGATGCCAAATATTCAGTTGACCAATCTTTTTCTTTTGCAGGGTATACTTGACCTTTGTAATAACTCTTCAAAATCTTATCACCAATTATTTTACAACCATTATTTTCAAGTGCCTGCAAAATAGGATTACTAAATTTTTTTACTATATTTTTATGAATAAGAATAGTTTCAGTCGCACCACAAATACTTGTATTTCTTAATTTAGCGTTATAGACAACTTCTTTAGCCATTTTTAATTCTGCATCTTTATCTATATAAGTATGACAAAGTCCTTCTAAGTGCCCAATTATCGGCACTTTGGATAATTCTAAAACTTTTTTAACTAAATTTTTTCCACCACGCGGTATAATGACATCGATATATTTTTTCATTTTAGAAAGCATTATATCTACTAGTTTTCTTTGTTTTGAGTCGATAAATTGAATAAAGTTTTCATCAACTTTATTTTTTTTAAGTGCTTTTCTAAACAACTTAGCTAAAGCTTTATTTGAATTTATGGCCTCAGAGCCCCCTTTCAAAATCACTACATTTCCAGATTTAAAACAAAGACTAGCAACATCTGAGGTTACATTTGGTCTACTTTCATAAATAACACCAATAACTCCAATTGGTATTGATACTCTTTTTATGTTCAAACCATTTGGTCTTTTCCATTTGTCTAAAGTGTTGTCTATAGGATCCCTTAATTTAGCTATTTTTAAAATAGAATTTATAATTCCATTCAATTTATTTTCATTTAAATGAAGCCTATTGATTAAGTTCTCTTTTAACCCTCTTTTTCTTGCGTAATTAATATCTTTTGAATTTTGATTAATAATAAATTTTTTTTCATTCTTAATTAATTTCGCGTAATCATTTAAAACTTTATTTTTTACTTCAGTTGTAACTTTATACTCACTAGCTTTGCGAGCTTTTCTTCCAATTAAACTCATATATTTAATCATTTAAATTTCCACCATATCATCTTTATGAATAACTTCTGATTTTGCAACATACCCTAATAATTTTTCAATTTCATTCGAGTGATGACCCATAATTTTATTCACCTCATCAGAAGTAAAGGAACTTAAACCTCTAGCACATTCATTATTTTTTTTATCTAATACTTTAATATGATCACCTTTGTTAAATCTTCCCGAAACTTTTTTAATTCCTGCTGCTAACAAACTTTTTCCAGATTTTAATGCCTTTTTAGCACCATCATCAATTATTAATGCTCCTTTAGGTGCTATAGAACTTATTATCCATTTTTTTCTAGCATCTAACTTTGAAATTTTTGGACTAAACCAGGTACAGTTATTTTTTTCAATTATTTTTGAGATGGGATTTGAATATAGTCCATTTGCAATAACCATACTAGTACCAGCAAGCTGACATATTTTTGCTGCTTCAATTTTTGTATGCATACCGCCACTTCCATATTCATTTACGCCTTTAATATAAATTTTTTTTAGATCTTTATTTAGGTCATCAATTTTCTTTATTAGTTTAGCATCCTTAAAAATTTTAGGATTTTTTGTATACAAACCATCAACATCAGATAATAAAATTAAGGTATCTGCGTTTGTAATTTGCGCAACCCTAGATGCTAATCTATCATTATCTCCATATTTTATTTCACTCGTTGCAATAGTATCATTTTCATTGACCACAGGAATAAAATCAAGTTCAAAAAGATTATCAAAAGTTCGTTTTGCATTGAGAGATCTTCTTCTTTCCTCAGTATCTTCTAATGTAAGCAAAATCTGAGAAATATTTAATTTATATTTTGCAAAAGTTTTTGAAAATAAATTCATCAGTTCTATTTGACCAATAGAAGCAATAGCTTGACTTTTATCTAATTTAATATTTTTTTTGTTATAATTCATTTTCTTGCAACCCAAAGCTATAGCACCAGAGCTAACAATAACTACTTTTTGATTTTTATCTCTAAATTTTTTAATATCTTTTGCAAAACTAGATAACCATTTTTTCCTAATTTTTTTATTTTGATCAACTAGGAGAGATGATCCAATTTTGACAACAATTATTTTGGAGTTTTTAAGATACATAAGACAAAAGTTTTGCTTTAATTTTTGATACAGATTTTTTTTCTAGAGTTGTCATTGTCATAATCTCACAATTTTTACCCTTTGAAAAATGATCTATAACTTCGTTTACTGTTTTTTCATCAATCAAATCAATTTTATTAAGCACAATTAGTTCTTTTTTTTCTGATAACTTTGCACTGTAGCTTTTTAATTCATTTTTCACCTGATTATAAGACTCATTCAGATCTAAGTTGGTAACATCAATTAAGTGCAGTAAAGACTTACATCTCTCTATATGTTTTAAAAATTGTATACCTAAGCCGACACCTTCGTGAGCTCCTTCAACTAACCCTGGAATATCTGCAATAGTGATTTCTTTATCATCGTAAGAAGCCACACCAAGGTTTGGATTAAGAGTTGTAAATTTATAATTTGCAATTTTTGGATTTGCGTTTGTTAATGCTGCTAACAAACTTGATTTTCCAGCGTTTGGTAATCCAATAATACCGATGTCAGCAATTGTTTTTAATTGAAGCCATATTGTAAATTCTTCTCCGATAGTGCCTTTGGTAAATTTTCTTGGAGCTCTATTTGTAGAACTTTTAAATCTTGTGTTTCCTAAACCTCCTTTTCCACCAGCAGCTGCAACATATTCCTCACCTTTTTTATTAAAATCAAAAAGAAGAGTTTTATTATCTTCTTCAAATACCTGTGTACCTAGAGGAACTTTTAAAATTAAATCTTCACCACCTTTTCCTGTTCGGTTTTGACCAGAACCATTTTCTCCACGTTCGGCTTTATGATGTTGTTGATATCGATAATCAATAAGGGTATTTAAATTTTCTTCCGACTTTAAAATAATTGATCCACCTTTTCCACCATCCCCACCATCTGGCCCACCAAACTCAACATATTTCTCTCTTCTAAAACTAGGAGATCCATCTCCACCGTTTCCAGCTTTAATATAAATTTTAACTTGATCGAGAAATTTCATAATACAACATCTATTTTAATTGGTTGTACTATTAATTGGGCTTTACAGAAACGAAAGTTCTATCTGATTTAGATTTTTTGAATACAACTTTTCCTTTAACAACTGAAAATATTGAATGATCTTTACCCATACCAACATTTTCACCCGGAAAAATCTTTGTTCCTCTTTGTCTAACAATTATGTTTCCAGGAATTACTGTTTCACCACCATACTTTTTTACACCAAGTCTTCTACCGGCACTATCTCGTCCGTTTCGTGATGATCCACCTGCTTTTTTTGTTGCCATAATTTACCTAATAATTATTTGCTTACTGCTTCCTTAACTTCTTTTTTTGAAGTTTTAGAAATTTTTTCAGCTTCAGATAACACCTTACCATCTTTTGAAAAAATTTTGTTAATTCTTATCATAGAATATTCTTGTCTATGCCCATTTTTTCTTCTTGAATTTTGTCTTCTTCTTTTTTTAAAAATTAAAATGGTTCTATTTTTACTATTTTTAATTAAATTAGCTTCTACTTTTGCACCCTCAACATTTGGAGTTCCAATTTCAATTGATTTGTCATCACCGTATGCCAAAATTTCATTAAACTCTATCTTAGTCTCAGGTTTAGAATCTAGTAGTTTTTCAATTTTTAGAATTTCTCCAGATTTTACTTTATACTGTTTTCCACCTGTTTTTATTACTGCGTATGACATAGTATGATTTAATTTAAAGTTACCGCAATATAGTTGTAGTCAGCCTTTAGTCAAGCCGAATTAATTAGAAATTATCCTTAAAATCTCTTAATTTTGAAAAAGTTTTTAGATCTTTTGCTCTTAAAAATATATTACAATCCAATTCCTCTTTTAAAGTTGAGGGTATGGTAGGAATTCCATTTTCTCTTAATTTTTCTATTTTTTCTATTTTTTTTTGTAAATCTTTATTTTCAGTATCATATTTTTTACAAAATTTTGCATTATTAAGAGTGTATTCATGACCACAATAAATTTTTGTCTCTTTTGGTAATAATTTAATTTTGTTCAAAGACTCAAACATTTCTTCATAAGATCCTTCAAATATTCTTCCACAGCCAAGTGAGAAAAGTGTATCTCCAGTAAAAACTATTTTTTCTTTAAAAAAATTAAAACAAATATGGCCTGATGTGTGTCCAGGTATATGCATAATTTTAGCTTCAAAGTTTTCAGCTTTCCATATTTGATTGTCTTCTAACAATATGTCTATTCCAGGTATTCTTTTTGAGTCTCCTTTAAAACCCACAACTACTGACCCATATTTTTTTTTTAATTCTTGATTTCCTCCTATATGATCATAATGATGATGAGTATTAAGAATATATTTTAATTTTATATTTTTATTTTTTAGGAAATTTACTATTGGTTCAGACTCACTGGGATCTACAACACACGCGAAATTGTTACTTTCGTCTATTATTAGATAGCTATAGTTGTCTTGAAGACAGGGTATAATTTCAATTCGCATTTTATTTTTCTATCAAAAATATACCTAGATCTGCAAACAAATTTTTAACCCCTAAATTACTCTCTTTTATTATTGATGAATTAAGATTATTTAAAGCGAGTGATTTAAAAATTTTAATATCTTTTGATTTTACAAAGTGAAAAAAATCTTTGATTGTACACATATGTAAATTTGGTGTGTTATACCATTCATCTGGTAATGTTTTTGTGACTGGCATTGTGCCTTTTAATAATAAATGAAATCTTACTTTCCAGTATCCAAAATTAGGAATTGTAACTATTGCTTTTCTTCCAACTCTTAAAAGTTCATCTAAAACTAATTCAGGATTAAGAAAAGCTTGTAGTGTTTGACTTAAAACAACATAATCAAATGATTTGTCCGGAAATTGCTTTAAATCTTTTTCAGCATTTCCTTCAATTACAGTTAAACCTTTTGCTATGCATTCTTGCACTTTTTCTTTTGAAATTTCTAATCCTCTTATATTTATGTTTTTGTTATCTTTTAAAAATTTCATTAAAGTTCCATCAGCACAACCTACATCTAAGACTTTCTTATCTTTTTCAATTAAATCTGCTATTACCTGAAATTCATTTTTCATAATTAATTTTCTTCGTAAGATTTATCTAAAAAGTTTTTAAGTGCACTTAAGAAATCTGGAACGTCTAGTAAAAAGGAGTCGTGACCTTTATCTGACTCAATTTCCACAAATCCAACATCAGCTCCTATTGAGTTTAAAGCAATCACAATATCTTTGTTTTCTTGGGTTGGATAAAGCCAATCTGAAGTAAAAGAAATTATAAAAAATTTCGCTGTTGTATTTATAAATGCTCCTGAAAGATTACCTTTGAATTGCTTAGCTAAATCAAAATAATCCATAGCTCTAGTAATATAAAGATAACTATTTGCATCAAATCTATCTACGAAAACTGAGCCCTGATATCTTAAATAACTTTCTATTTGAAAATCAGCGTCAAATCCAAATTTAAGATCTTCTCTTTCTTGTAACTTTCTTCCAAATTTTTCCTGCAAACCTTTTTTAGATAAATAAGTAATATGAGCTGCCATTCTAGCTACTGCCAATCCTTTTCCAGGATTAGTATCATTTGATGTATAATTCCCATCTTTCCAGTTACTATCAGCTGTAATAGCTTGTCTACCTAGTTCGTTAAAAGCAATATTTTGAGCTGAATGACTAGATGTGGTTGCTATCGGTATCACTGTTTTGGATTTATTAGGAAAGTTGCTAATAAACTGAAGGACTTGCATACCTCCCATTGAACCACCAGTTATAGAAAACAGTTTATCAATACCGAAATGATCAAGTAAATTATATTGAGCATTCACCATATCATTAATTGTAATAACGGGAAAATTTGTTCCAAAAATTTTATGATCAGGATCTTTATGACTTGGTCCGTATGATCCCATACATCCACCAATTACGTTAGAGCAAATAACAAAATATTTATTCGTATCGATAGCTTTATCGGGACCTACTGTATAACTCCACCAACCTTCTTTGTTAGTTACAGGGTTTATTCCGGTTACAAATTGATCTCCTGTTAGAGCATGAAAAACTAATATTGCATTATCTTTTTTTGAATTAAGTGAACCGTAAGTTTCATAGGCTATCGGAAAATCTTTTATGGTCTTTCCACAGTCTAATTTTAGTGGTTTCTTTACAATTAAAGTTTTTATGTTTTTCTCAGTATTCATAGTTTTTGACTGTTTCGAATTGTGAGAAAAAAAACTATTTTAGCGGTTTTTTTTAAGCGCTCGCAATTCAGTTAAATCAGCGCATAATTTTTTTACTAGAACTTATTTATTATGTCAATTTTTTAAAAAATCCTCTTATTCTCTATAAAATTTTGTAATTTTATCTATAAAGAGCACATAAATTAAAAAAAATGATAACTCCAAATTTCAAAAAATTTAAAATTGAGGCTTATAAGCCTGGTAAATCAAAAGTTAAGAAACTTAAGAACGTAATTAAGCTTTCTGCAAATGAGTCTGCTTTAGGTATGAGCCCTAAAGCAAAGAAAATCATATCAAATAAAAATTTGAATTTAGATAAATATCCAGATGGAAAATCTCAAAATTTAAGAAAAGCAATATCTAAAGCTTATAAATGTAATTCTGAGAAAATTATTTGTGGAGCTGGTTCAGATGAAGTTATTCAAATGCTCTGTCAGTTGTTTTTAAATCCAAAAGATGAGGTTGTGGTACCAGAATACAGTTTTTTAATGTACAGAATTTACTCAAAAATTATAGGTGCAAAAGTTGTATTTGCAAAAGAAATTGATTTTAAAGTTTCAGTAAATGAAATTTTAAAAAAAATAACAAAAAAAACTAAAATTGTGTTTATAGCTAACCCAAACAATCCTACAGGTACTTACTTAACGAAAAAAGAAGTTTTAGAATTAAGAAAAAGATTAAATAAAAAAATTTTACTAGTTATAGATGATGCCTATGCAGAATATATGAAAAACAAAGATTATTCATCTGGGTTGGATTTGTTTAAAAATAAAGACAATGTTTTCATCCTTAGAACTTTTTCAAAAATGTTTGGATTAGCTTCTCTGAGAGTAGGTTGGGGATATGGATCAAAAAAAATAGTTGATGCGCTAAATGTTATAAAACCACCATTTAATGTAAATGGTATTGCTCAATTAGCTGCCATTGAGTCACTGAAGGATAAAGCTTTCATAAATAAATCGATTAGACATAATTTATTATATTCTGAAAAAATTAAGAAATTTCTTGAGACATATAATATTTTTTCAAATTCAGTCTCAGCAAATTTTTTGTTACTTAATTTTGAAAAATGCAGATATTCAGCAAAATTTCTTTATGAAAAGCTTAAAAATAAGGGAATTATTTTAAGATCAACGGAAGATGGTTATCATATAAAGAATAAATTAAGGTTAACTATTGGATCAAAAAAAGAAAACTTAAAATTTATGAGTGTTATTAAGCAAGTATTGAAAAAATGAAAAATATTTTAATTATTGGCTGTGGATTATTAGGTTCATCTTTATTAAGGCGTATTAGCAAAAAAAAAATAGCAAAAAAAATATTTATTTATGAAAAATCAAAATCAAATATTGCTAAGATAAAAAGATTAAAATTACCTGGAACAATTGTTAAATCATTAAAAGAAGGTGCAAGTAATTCTGATTTAATCATCTTTTGTACACCAATGAGTGAATACAAAAATATTATTTTAAAAATTAATAAATTTATTCCATCAAAAACATTGATTACAGATATTGGTTCTTCAAAAATTGAAACTTCTAAAATTATAAATAAATTTTTAAAGAAAGGTATTCATTGGATTCAAAGTCACCCAATAGCTGGATCAGAGGTCAGTGGACCAGAGCATGGTAAAGAAAATATGTTTACTGATAGATGGTGCATTATAATTAAAGAAAAAAATATTAAAAAAAATAATATATATATTATAACTAAGTTTTGGAAAAAAATTGGAGCAAAAGTAGTTGTTATGAGCGCTGAAAAACATGACAAAATTTTTTCTATTACTAGTCATTTACCACACTTAATTGCATATAATCTGGTGAAATCTGCACAAGATTTTGAGAAAAAACAAAATTATGAGCTAATCAAATATAGCGCTGGTGGATTACGAGATTTTTCTAGGATAGCAGCATCAAATGAAATCATGTGGAGAGATATTTTTTTTAACAATAAAAATAATATTTCAAAAGCGATTGATTTATTTATTAAAAATTTAAATCAATTTAAAAAAGATATAAATTCAAAAAATAATAAGTCTATCGTAAAGAAACTTATTCGGACTAAAAAAGTAAGGTCAAAAATCATCAAATTGAAACAAGATATTGATAAACCTGATTTTGGAAGAAATTAATATTTTATTCTAGATACTTTTTTTACCTTTAGCTTGGCAGTTTTTTCAATTCTATTAATTGTTTTTATAATTGGCATAATAATTACTTTTCTTTCTGGACCATAAGCATGAATTAGTTGTTTAGAATTTAAACACATAGCAACATGACCTTTCCAAAAAATAATATCTCCTTTTTTAAATAGTCTTTTCTTTGAATTCTTTTTTGTATATTTGATCTGATCTTTTGTATCTCTTGGATAAAACGAATTATTATAAAAATAAAATATTTGTAATAAGGCTGAACAATCAATACCTTTAAATGTTTTTCCACCCCAAACATATTTTACATCGAGAAATTTTTTAAAGATTTTTGTAAAATTATTTTCTTTATGGTTTATTTTTTTAATATCTGCTTTTTTAATCCATTTATTTTTTTCAATTTTTACGTAATTCTTATTTTGCTCAAATACAGATAATTTGGATGCAAGTGGAAGCCAACTGCTAGTTTCAATTCCAGGTTTTTTATAAATCTTTGCTTTTAGTGAACTGACTTTATAATTGGGGCTAAATTTTTCTATATATTTTGAATTTTTTATAAACCCCTCATAATTATCAAATAAAGTTTTAATTTTTATCCAATTTTTATTTTTTGATAATATTTTGAATTTTTCACCATGTATAATTTGTGAAGTTACCTCAGATTTTTTCGAAGGATTTTTGTAAATATTCGAAAAATTACCTATGAAATGAAAATTATTTTGCACCAATTTTAATTTTGTTTTTAATTAACCACAAACAAATTAATGATGGTATCACCATTATAGTCGTTAAAACAAAAAATGTTCCCCAATCTCCGTTTAACCAGTCAACTAGAGCTCCTGACGATGAAGCTAAAGTAGTACGACCAGCAGTACCAATTGAAGCAAGCAATGCATATTGTGTGGCTGTATAAGTTCTATCAACTAGTAATGATATAAATGCAACAAATGCTACAGTTGCAAAAGCTGCTGTGATATCATCAGCTATAACCGCAATTGCAAATAAAATTTCTGATTTTCCAGTCCATGCTAAAACTGCAAATAAAAGATTGGTTATAGCCATTAACCCACCAGCAAAGAACATAGTTTTAATTGTTCCAGCTCTCATGGCCATTACTCCACCCAACAAAGTAAATACAACTGTTGTTATCCAACCAAGACCTTTTGAATAAATTGCAATTTGACCTTTGGAGAAACCAATTTCTTTATAAAAAACAATAGACATTCTTCCCATAAATGCCTCACCTATTTTAAATAAAAAAACAAATCCTAAAATTCCAGCTGCAATGGCAAAACCATTTTTTCTAAAAAAACTAATAATAGGTCCGCCTATAGTTCCTGTAATATAAGCGATAAAATTTGTAATAATATTGCTAGATCCAAGTTTTCCCTCAATTAATTTGTCTGTTTCCCTCTGTTTTGCTTGTCTGTTTGTCTCTATAGGTTCATGAATAAACATTAATCCAATATTCATTAAAATTATTAAAATACCTAAAATTAAAAAAGTAGCTTGCCAGTAGTCAGCTACCCCTAGGTTCTCAAAAAATTCTGCAGTAAATAAAGCAACAACTCCACCTAATTTATAACCTGTCCACCAACCAACAACAGCCATAGCTGCACCAGCAGCCATTGATTTTCCTTCATTTTCATTTATCTGTTCAATTCTTAACGCATCTACAGTTATATCTTGGGTTGCGGACGCGATAGCAATAATTAAACCTACAGTAATCAACAAAGCTAAATTTTCAGTTGGATTAATCACACTCCAAACAACAAGACTTAACAAAATAATTAATTGCATCAAAACTATCCATCCTCTTCTATGACCTAATTTTTTTGTTAGTATTGGAATTTGAATTCTATCTATAATGGGAGCCCACAAATAATTGAAAGCGTATACTCCAAAAATTAAACCTGCCCATCCAATTGTTGATCTACTAAGACCTTCTTCTTTAAGCCAAAGACTTAAGCTACTTGCAATTAATACCCATGGAAATCCACTTATTGCACCTAATAAAAGAATTCTTACCATTCGAATATCTTTATAAACCGCAAGAGAATCAAGCCATGTTTGTTTCTTTGTTTCAGACATAATTAATTTCTCCAAAAAGATGGTAAGAACAATACTAATATTGCAAACAACTCAAGTCTACCTAAAATCATACCTACAGTTAAGATCCATTTAGAAATATCGGGCAAAGATGAAAAATCTCCATTAGGTCCTATTATAGGACCTAAACCGGGACCAACATTTGATATTGATGTTGCAGCTCCAGAGATAGCAGTTACAAAATCAAGACCAGTTAATGATAATAATGCAGCTAAAATAAAAAAAATAACAAAGTAAAAATAGATAAATGAAATTATTGATGCAATAAATTTATCATCAACAGATCCTTTATCATATTTAATTATAAATATTCCTTTAGGATAAATATTTTTTTTTAATTGATTTAATATAAATAAATATAGAATTTGAATTCTAAATATTTTAATACCACAAGTAGTAGATCCGGCGCATCCCCCAATAAACATTAATGCAAGAAATATTGTTATTGGAAAACTTCCCCAACCGTCGAATTCGGCATTTACATAACCTGTTCCAGTCAATATTGAAATTGTATTAAAAAAAATAGATCTTAAACTAAAGTTTCCGTTATTATTAAATAATAAATAAATTGATAATATAATAGTGCTTATAATTATTATTTTAATAAATGTTCTGATTTGAATATCGTTTAAAAATATTTTTTTATTGCCACTAATAAATTTAATATATGCAATAAACGGAATACTTCCTAAAATTATAAAAATCATCGATGATATTTCTATAAGAATACTGTCAAAATATCCGATAGATTGATTATAATTAGAAAATCCACCTGTAGCTATGGTAGTCATAGAATGAGTTAAACTATCAAATTTTCCCATTCCAAATACCCAATATGATAATGCACAAAGAGCAGTTAGGCCTGAATAAATATAAATAAGTCTTAACGCTATTTCTTTTGATTTAGGAAGAATTTTTTCAGATGAGTCGTTGCTAGAAATTTTAAATAATTGCATACCACCAACATTCATTATAGGCATCAGTGTAATTGCCATAACAATTATACCAATTCCACCCAACCATTGAAGTATTGCTCTCCATAATAAAATACCTTTTGGTGTATTCTCTAAGTCAGAAATAATTGTAGATCCAGTTGTTGTAATACCAGACATACTTTCAAAAAAAGCATCAGTAATTGAAAGCTCCATAGTCGAAAATATAAATGGCAAAGATCCAAAAATAGCAATACTTAACCATGACAAGGCAGTTAATAAAAATGCTTGTTGCAAATTTAATTTTTTGTCGTGGTCTAGATTTGAAAGAAAAAATAACGATCCAAAAATTATAGTAACAATAGATGCACCAAAAAATGATGAATCTATTTCTGAATAAATGAATTGAGCAATTATAGGAATTAACATTGAGATCCCTAAAATTATTTGCAAAATTCCTAGTGTAAAAAAAACAGTTTTATAATTAGACATTTTGAAAGAACATTATTTTATGGTAAATAAATTTCAACTCTATAAGAATTAATAAAATCGCCAATTTAAGATTTTTATAAAAGATATATTCGTGATTAAAAAAGAAATTTTAGACAAAACAAGTGCTTGGCCTTTCGTTGAAGCAAAAAAAATGCTTCGTGAGAGAAAATCATTTATTAATAAAAAAGGTAAAATTACTCTTCAAACAGGATATGGCCCAAGTGGCCTTCCTCATATTGGAACATTTGGAGAAGTTGCAAGAACTTCAATGATGGTTAATGCCTTAAAACAACTTACAGATTTACCAACAGAGATTATTACTTTCTCTGATGATATGGATGGTTTAAGAAAAGTTCCTGATAATGTTCCTAATCAAGAATTACTAAATAATAACTTACATAAACCATTAACACAAGTTCCAGATCCATTTAAAAAATTTGCAAGTTTTGGAGAACATAATAATGAAATGTTAAAAGATTTTTTAAATAGTTTTAACTTTAAATACAGCTTTAAAAGCTCAACATCTTTATACAAAGGTGGTTTTTTCAACCCAACTTTAAAAATTATTTTAGAAAATTATGATGGTATAATGAATATTATACTTCCAACTTTAGGTAAAGAACGTCAACAAACTTACTGTCCTTTTTTACCTATTTGTCCAGATACAGGTCATGTTCTCGAAATTCCGGTTATAGAAATTGATAAAAAAAATTCTAAAATAATTTTTGATAATAAGGGTAAAAAATTAGAATCAAGTATTTTGGATGGAAATTGTAAATTACAATGGAAAGTTGATTGGGCAATGAGATGGTATGCTCTAGATATAGATTTTGAAATGTATGGAAAAGACCTTATTGAGAGTGCAATTTTATCAACTAAAATTATAAATTTAATCGGTAAAAAAAATCCATCTGGATTTGCTTATGAATTATTTCTTGATGAAAAGGGTGAAAAAATTTCAAAATCTAAAGGAAATGGTATTACTATCGACCAGTGGTTAAAATATGCTTCACCCGAAAGCTTATCTTTATATATGTATCAAAATCCAAAAAGAGCTAAAAAACTTTATAATGAAATAGTGCCAAAAGCTGTAGATGAGTACCTAGATAATATTGAAAAATCAAAAAAACAAACAGAACAACAATTGGTAATGAATCCTGTTTGGCATGTTCATAATGGCAATATTCCAAAAGAAGAAATGATTATGTCTTTTTCTATGTTGTTGAATTTAGTTCAGACGAGCAATGCTGATAACAAAGATTTATTATGGAAGTTTGTTAAAAAATATAAATCTAACATTCATGAAAAAAACTTTACGATT
>CACBRW010000007.1 GCA_902541745.1 uncultured Pelagibacteraceae bacterium
ATTATTACCAACATATTTAAAATTATCTTTAATAAACTTTTGATAATTAATTATAGTTTTTTTTACTTTATTATATTTTTCTAAGTTTATTTTTTGATCAATTTTTGATTTATTATTAATCAGTTGAGGAGCCATAATTGTTTTTTCAACCTTTAATGAATTACAATTATGACAACTCAAAAGTTTTTTCTTTTTTAATCTTTCATATTCATTTGAGGATGCAAACCAACTATCAAATTTTAAATTACAATCTTTACAAATAAGTTTATATTTAATCATAATTCTTAATTAGTGGTTAAATTTAATTTTTCAATAAGTTAACTTCTGTAATCTGCATTAATTTCAATATATTTTTTCGTAAAGTCCATGGTATAAGCTGTGAAGTTTTTATTTCCTGTAAAAGTTTCAATATTTATTTCTATATTTTCAGACTTCATATAATTTGCTGCTTGTTTTTCATCATAACTTTGATTTAGTTTTCCACCTTCTACAATTGTTATATTTCCAAACTTAATTAATAATTTATTTAAATTGATTTTAGGACCAGCTTTACCGATTGCCATTATTACTCGACCCCAATTTGGATCTTCTCCAGCAATTGCAGTTTTCACTAATGGAGAATTTGCAACAGAGAAAGCAATTTTTTTAGCATCTTTCTCGTTTTTACATTTGCTAACATTTATTGTTATGAATTTTGACGCTCCTTCACCATCTGAAACAACTCTTTTAGCCAAATTCAAAAGAACATTATTTAATGCTTTATCAAAATTTTTAATTTTATTTTCATTCACACTTTTTACTTGAGAATTTTTAACTTTATTAGTTGCAAAAATAGTTGCCATATCATTGGTACTAGTATCTCCATCACAAGAAATAGCATTAAATGTGTTGGTTATATTTTTTTTTAATAGCTTTCCTAAAATATCATTAGATAAAGTTGCATCAGTAAATATATACGCAAGTGTTGTAGCCATATTCGGATGTATCATTCCCGAACCTTTAGCAATTCCATATATTTTTACTTTTTCACTTCCAACATTACATTCCTCCATAGCTAATTTTGGCTTTGTATCTGTAGTCATGATTGCAAGTGCTGCCTTCATCCAAATAAATTTATTTTGGGTATAAGTAATTTTTTTTATTAAATTTTGAATATTATTAGAAATTTTTTCATATGGAAAAATTTCTCCAATAGTACCAGTGCAGCCAAAAATAATATTTTTTGTAGAAATTTTTAGGATTATCCTCATCTTCACCTTGTTTATTATTTAATTGTTTTGCGGTTAAATCTGCTATTTTTTTTAAACTTTCATACCCTTGCTTTCCAGTGAAAGCATTAGCATTTCTTGTATTTACTAATAGAGAAAATATTTTTTTTGCTTTTTGATTGATATTCCATTTTATATTTTCGGATACTATTTTTGACTGTGTATAAACAGAAGCATAATTTGCTCCTTCTCTAAAATAAAACATAGTTAAATCATCTCTGATATCTTTATATAAATTTGCTGAAACAACTGAAATTGAAAGACCATCTATATGATCAAGGTCTTGAAAATCAATCATTTTAGTATTTTTTGATTGAGATGATAAAAAATTTGTTAAATTAATTCCCATATTGTTTAAATTATTTATTTAATACATATATTAAACAATATAAGTAAAGAATAAATCAAATAGTCATGTTTAACCCATTAAATTTAATAACAAAATTTATCAAATCTAGTAATCAAAAAGAACTAAATAAAATTGGTAAAATTGTTGAAAAAATAAACTTACATGAGGAGGATTTTAAAAATTTAAGTGATGCCGACTTTCCAAAAAAAACAAATGAATTTAGAAATCAAATCAAAAATGGAAAATCTTTAGATGACTTACTTCCTGAAGCTTTTGCTTTAGTAAGAGAGGCTGCCAAAAGAACAAGAAATGAAAGACATTTTAATGTTCAGCTAATCGGAGGTGTAGCTTTACATCAAGGTAAAATTGCTGAGATGAGGACTGGAGAAGGAAAAACTTTAACTATAACACTTGCTGCTTATCTAAATGCATTAAGCGAAAAGGGTGTTCATATAGTAACTGTAAATGATTATCTTGCAAAAAGAGACTCGATTGAAATGGGCCAAATTTATAATTTTCTAGGTCTTACATCAGGGTTTATTAACAACTATCAAGATGACACTGAACGAAAGAAAAATTATAATTGTGACATTACTTATGCAACTAATAGTGAATTAGGTTTCGATTACTTAAGAGACAATATGAAATTTTCTGAAGAGCAAATGGTTCAGAGAGATCATAATTTTTCTATAGTAGATGAAATAGATTCATGTTTGATTGATGAAGCGAGAACACCTTTGATAATTTCTGGAGCGGCTGAAGATAAAACAGCCCAATATCTAGCAATTGATAAATTAATAAGAATCTTAAATAATAAAGATTTTGAAATAGACGAAAAAGAAAAGAGTATTTTATTAACAAATGATGGAATTAATAATGTTGAAAAACTTTTTTCTGACGCTGGAATTCTAAAAAATAATAATTTTTATGATCCAGAAAATTTGCATTTAGTTCACCATGTTAATCAAGCTTTACGAGCAAATCATTTATTCGAAAAGGGTAGAGACTATATTGTTAAAGATGGAAGTCTTAAAATCATTGACGAACTTACCGGAAGAATTTTAGAAGGTAGACGTTTTGGAGATGGTTTGCATCAAGCGTTAGAAGCTAAAGAAAAAATTCAAGTGCAGGCTGAAAATCAAACCTTAGCTTCAATAACTTATCAAAATTATTTTAAACTTTATAAAAAAATATCTGGTTGTACTGGTACCGCTGCAACGGAGTCTGAAGAGTTTTTTGAAATTTACAATCTTCCTGTTGTTGTTATTCCAACAAATAAAGAAATGATCCGGAAGGATTTTAACGATTTAATTTTTAGAACAGAAAAAGAAAAGAATAATGCCATTATAGAAAAAATAATTGAAAGAAACAAATTAGGTCAGCCTATTTTAGTATTTACTTCGAGTATCAATAAATCTGAAGTTTATTCAAATTTATTAAATCAAAAAAAAATTAAACATGAGGTGTTAAATGCAAAAAATCATGAAAATGAGGCGGAGATAATTGCAAATGCTGGAAAAGAAAATTCATTAATTATTACAACAAGTATTTCAGGAAGAGGTGTTGATATTCAACTTGGTGGTAAGAAAGGTTCTATGCCAGAAGACCAACTTAAAATAAATAAAGATAATATTAAGTCTTTAGGGGGTTTATTTGTTATTGGTACAGAAAGAATGGAATCTAGAAGGGTCGATAATCAGGCTAGAGGTAGATCTGGAAGACAAGGAGATGAGGGTAGCTCTGTATTTTACGTCAGTCTAGAGGATGATTTAATGAGAATTTTTGGATCGGAGTCGATGAATACTATGCTCGAAAAAACTTGGACTTAAAGACGGTGAAAGTATTGATCATCCATGGATTAATAAAGCATTAGAGAGAGCGCAGCAAAAAGTAGAGGCTAGAAATTTTGACATAAGAAAAACACTTATCAAATTTGACAATGTTCTTAATGATCAAAGGCATGTTGTGTTTTCTCAAAGGAAAAATGCGATGAATAGTGAAAATATCTTTGATTATTCAGATGAATTTTTAAAAGAGATATCTGATAATTTAATTAGGTTAAAAATTTCAAATTTATCCAATCCTAAAAGTAATGAATTTAATAATAAAACTAAGCAAATAGTTGGGAAAAGCTTTGAAGAAACTGAATTTAAGGATTTAATTGAAGCACAAGATAAAGATTTCAGAGAAAAGATTTCTAATAAATTTCAAGAAACTAGAAATGAACGGATTAAACTTCTTGGTGAGGACCATGCAAAAGAAATTGAAAAAAAGAATTTTTCTGCAATCGATTGATTTAAATTGGAAATCACATATCCAATATTTAGAGCAATTAAGACAAGTTATAGGGTTAAGATCTTATGGTCAGAGAGATCCATTAGTTGAATATAAGAAAGAGGCTTTTGAATTATTTTCAAATCTTTTAGAAAAATTAAAATTAGATTATGTAACTATTTTAATGAACTTAAAGGTAGTAATGGAGCCAAATAACGAAGAAAAAAATTCTAAAAAAAATAAATCCATCTGACAATCCAAAATGTTTATTGTTAATAAAAAAAAAATCAAAAAATTTCTAGAAACGATAGATGTGAGGCTACAGGAAAAAAATTTAAAAACTGTTGTGGAGCTTTATAGAATTTAAATTAGTAAAAAGATTGAAGAAAGTAAAATTAATCCACCAATAATCGCTAGTAATATTTTTTTTGATTTAAAAATTTGATCTAAATTATTTTTCTTAATTGTTAATGTACTTGGATCGTCAGTACTAGTTATAAAACCATCATTCCTTCCAATTTTTAGAAATTTATTTTTTCTCTCAGTCATTATTTCTTCTGAGGATAATTCGTCAAAATAATTTAAATTTTTTGTTAAAGTTTGTTTAACATTATTTAATATTATATCTCTATCTCTGTGGGCACCACCTAATGGTTCGTCAATTATTTCATCAATAACTTTTAAATCAAGTAAATCTTTAGCTGAAAGCTTCATAGCTTTCGCAGCATCTAGCATTTTTTTTGGATCTCTCCATAGAATAGTCGCACATCCCTCAGGAGATATTACTGAATAAATTGCATTTTGTAACATTAGGACTTTATTTGATGAAGCTAATGCAATTGCTCCGCCAGAACCACCCTCGCCTATAATTATTGCAATTGTTGGAACTTTAAGCTCCATACAGCATTCAATTGATTTTGCAATTGCTTCGGCTTGTCCTCTCTCTTCTGCTCCTACACCTGGATATGCTCCTGGAGTATCAATAAAAGAAATTATGGGAATATTGAATTTGTTTGCTAAGTTCATTAATCTTATTGTTTTTCTATAACCCTCTGGTCTCATCATCCCAAAATTTCTCTCAATCCTACTATCTAAATCTTCTCCTTTTTCTTGACCTATTACTAAAACAGATTTTCCATTGAACTTTGCAAATCCAGTTAATACTGATTTATCCTCTCCATAATATCTATCCCCAGATAATGAAATAAAATCTTCAAACAAATTATCAATAAAAAATTTTGCTTTAGGCCTATCTTCATGACGAGCAACCATAGTAGTCTGCCAAGGATCTAGATTAGAATAAATATTTTTTAATTTTTCATCTATTTCTGATTGAGTGCTTGAAATTTTTTGAGTATCGACTTCTGATAATCCCTCTTGATTGTAAGGATCTTTCAGTTTTTCTAGTTCGTTTTCTAGATCTTTAATTTCTGTTTCAAAATTTAGATAATTTTTCATATTTTATTTATAGCGGATGTTAAAAATACAAAAAAAGGCAATAAAATGATATTAAATAAGGTGTAATTCTTATTAATTGACTTAAATCATTTAACAGATACAAATTCATTATCGGGAGAGACTATTTATAGCGCCGAAGGAGCAACCACCCCGGAAACTCTCAGGCAAAAGGACCGATTAAAGCATAACACTCTGGAAAGAGATTGATTTCCGCCGAAGGAGTAAAGCTCTCAGGCAAAAATACAGATGGGGTACGAAATTAAGTGCTATGCAAGAAAAGTATATTAAAATTAACAATCTTCAAGTATCAGAAAAGCTATTAAACTTTGTAAATGATGAATTATTAAAAAATACAAATGTATCTTCAGAGAATTTTTGGTCAGGTCTAGAAAAAACACTCGATGAGCTTGCACCAAAAAATAAAGAATTAATTAAATTAAGGGAAGATTTACAGAAGAAAATAGATGATTGGCACATCAAAAATAAAAGTAAAGAATTTAATTTAGATGAATACAAAAAATTTTTATTAGAAATTGGTTATTTAAAAAATGAAGGACCTGATTTTGAAATAGAAACTGAAAATGTTGATGAAGAAATTGCAAGTATAGCCGGACCTCAGCTAGTTGTACCTGTCATGAATGCGAGGTATGCATTAAATGCTGCTAATGCAAGATGGATGAGCTTATATGATAGTCTTTATGGTACAGATGTAATTGAACAGTCTGAAGACAGCGTATCTGAACGGTATGACCCTTTAAGAGGTGAAATGGTTATAAAATATGGAAGAGATTTTTTAGATAAATACTTTCCACTAGCGGGATTAAGTTGGAATAAAATTACAAGTTTTGCTGTAAAATATGGGAAATTAAAAGTTTTAAAAGGTGCTGATATTTTTGATTTGGAGGACGAAAATAAATTTGTTGGGCACCGAGGCGAAAGCGATAATCCGTCTGCAATTATTCTAAAGAATAATAATTTACATATTGAAATTCTAAAAGACTCAAGAGCTTTTGCTGCTCAACAAGATCATGCAGGTATAAGTGATATTATACTAGAATCTGCAGTGTCAACAATTTGTGATAACGAAGATAGTGTAGCAGCCGTTGACTCAGAGGATAAAATTATTTGTTATCGAAATTGGCTAGGTCTAATGAAAGGAGACCTTAAGTCAAAATTTGAAAAAGAAGGAAAATTGTTTGAGAGAAAATTAAATCCACACAGAAGCTATATCTCAAAAGATGGGAAAGGTTTAAAGTTACATGGTAGGAGCCTTTTGCTTGTAAGAAACGTTGGTCATCTTATGAAAAACCCTTCGATTTTATTGAGTGATGGAAGTGAAATACCTGAGGGTATTATGGATGCATTTATAACTACAGCAGCAGCACTACATGATATCAAAAATAAAAATAATTCAAGAACCGGATCAGTTTATATTGTAAAACCTAAAATGCATGGTCCAGACGAGACAGCATTTACAGATTTAATTTTTTCTAAAGTTGAGGAAGTTTTAAATTTACCTAAGTACACTTGTAAGATTGGTATTATGGATGAAGAGAGAAGAACATCAGCAAATTTAAAAGAATGTATTAGAAGTCTTAAAAATAGAGTTTTTTTTATTAATACTGGATTCTTAGATAGAACTGGAGATGAAATGCATACATCAATGGAAGCCGGTCCTATGATTAAAAAAGGTGATATGAAATTGTCTAAATGGATTAATGCCTACGAAAATAACAATGTTGATATTGGTTTAAGTTGTGGGTTTTCTGGTAAAGCTCAAATTGGAAAAGGAATGTGGGCAATGCCAGACAAAATGAAAGATATGATGGAGCAAAAAACAGGACACTTAAAAGCAGGTGCAAACTGTGCATGGGTTCCTTCTCCAACAGCAGCTGCATTACATGCTTTACATTATCATGAAATAAATATTTTTAACGAACAAAAAAAATTAATTGATAGAGAACCAGCTAAGCTTGATGATCTCTTAACCATCCCAATAGCAGATAGACCTAATTGGTCTGTAGAAGATATAAATAAAGAAATTTCCAATTCTGCACAAACTTTATTAGGGTATGTTGTGAGATGGGTCGATCAGGGTGTAGGTTGTTCTAAAGTGCCAGATATTAACAACATAGGTTTGATGGAAGACAGGGCCACTCTTAGAATTTCATCTCAGCATATAGCAAACTGGATACATCATGGTATTACAACCAAAATACAAGTAACTGAAATAATGAAAGAGATGGCAAAAATAGTAGACGACCAGAACAAAAATGATCCACTATATGTTAAAATGAGCAGTGATTATGAAAACTCTATAGCATTTCAAACTGCGTGTGATTTAGTGTTTAAAGGTAAGGAACAACCTTCAGGTTATACTGAACCATTACTTCATTTAAATAGATTGAAAAAAAAATCTAATCTGAATTCGAAACCAAATTAGACCTATTTTTAAAAGCAGAAAATAAAGTTCCATCATCTAAACTTTCAATTTCTCCACCTACAGGTAATCCTTGTGCTAATTTGGTGATCTTAACATTCAAGTTTTTTAAACTATCTTGAATATAATATGCAGTTGTTTGACCTTCAACAGTTGCACTAGTTGCGAGTATGACTTCTTCTATCTTGTCTTTTTTAACTCTTTGCACTAAAGAACTAATTAATAAATTCTCTTTTTTTTGTCCAACTGATGAAATAGTGCCTCCTAAAATGTGAAAATAACCTTTATATATATTTGAACTTTCTATACTCCACTGGTCAGATATATTTTCTACTACACAAATTTTTTCATATTTTTTATCTAAAATTTTACAATTTTCATAATCACACTCTATTGAAATAGATTTTAGAGCCCCACAAATTTTGCATCTAGAAATATTTTTATAAACATCCGCTAATGATTTTGCTAAAGGTTTTGCTAATTCATCTCTGTTATTAATTAACTTTAATACAATCCGCTTTGCTGATTTAGGACCCAAGCCAGGCAATTTTGAAATCAGTTTAATTAAATCATCTATCTCATTACCATTTTCCATATTTTATAAGGGCCATTTGAAACCTGGAATTCCAAACCCACCTGTTGCTTTTGAAATTTCCTCAGTTGTTTTTGATTTAAGTTGAGATTTGGCACTATTATGTGCTGCAACAATTAGATCTTCAATTATGGTTTTGTCTTCTTTCATAATTTCATCAGATAACTTTATTGTTTGCATCTCTCCCTCTCCATCTAAAGTTATCTTTACAGAATTTGAACCCGAAACTCCTTCAACTCTAATTTCCTTAATCTTTTGTTGGCTTTCTTTCATTTTGGCCTCAAGTTCTTTTGCTTTATCTAAAATTTTACTAAAATCAGTCATTATCAACTCCATCTTTTTTTGAATTTACATCAATTAATTCTGCATCAGGAAATCTATCCAACACACTTTTAAATATTTCTGAATTTTTCATTTCATCTATCAATTGTTTTTTTACATTTTTTTCTTTGTCTTTTAATGACATTTGTCCTTTTAATTTACTAAATGTAATAATCCATCTCTCACCGGTCCATTCGAAAAGTTTTGATGATAAATCTTTTACAAAATCTTTATCTAAACTTTCATTAAAAGATATTTCAATTCTATTTTTTTCAAATTTTACGAGATTAACGTTTTTTTCTAATTCGTATTTTAGTTTGATCTCCTTTTTTTTTGAACAGATTTCAATTAGATCCTCAAATGCATTTATGTTAATTTTCTTTTCTGCTTTAATTTCTGTTTGTACTTCTGGTTTAGTTTTTTCTTCTTGTGCTACATTCTTAATTTGATTGATTGTTTTAGAAGTTAATTGAGTTTCTTTATTATTAACTAAATTTTCACTCTTCAAATCAATCTCAACTTTTTCAACTTTATTTTTAGATTTTACAGAACTTAAATGCATTAGTCTTATTAAGAACATTTCAATTGAAAGGTGTTGATTAAAAACAATATCGATTTCTTCGAGAGAAGAAATGGCAAATTGCCAAAATAATATCAATACTTCTGAATCTATTTGATTTGATAAATTTTTAATTTTAGAAAATTCTTCATCATTTAATGAAAAGTTTGTACTTTCTAAAGTTAAAGAATTAATATTTTTAAAATAATAAAGTAACTCTAAGAAGTCATTAATAAAAACTTTTGGTTCAACACCTTGATCATAAATTTTTCTATAAATATTTATTACTTTTGTTTCTTCACCTTTTAAAATCAGCTCAAATAAATCAATTAATTGAGATTTATCGAAATATCCAAAAATTTTCTGAGCTGAATTTAAATCCAATTCCTTTCCATCATCCAAACTTAATAATGCTCTATCTAATAATGATAAAGCATCTCTAACAGAACCTTCCGAAATTTTTACTATAAGCTTTAAAGCATCTTCTGTTATTTTTCCATTTTCCTTATCTTTAATTAATTTTATATATTCTAATAATTCTGAGGATTTAATTCTAGACAAATCAAATCTTTGACATCTAGAAACAACAGTAATAGGAATTTTTTTTATTTCTGTTGTTGCAAAAATAAATTTTAAATATTCTGGTGGCTCTTCTAAAGTTTTTAATAATGCATTAAATGCTTGCTTGCTAAGCATATGAACTTCATCAATTATGAAAATTTTATATTTTGCAGATGTTGGCCCGTATCTAGAAAATTCAATCAAATCTCTTACGTCATCTACTCCTGTTTTACTTGCGGCATCCATCTCAAGAACATCGATATGATTTGAGTTTGTAATCGCATCACAATTATCACATTTAATTTTACATTTATTTTCTATTCCATTTAAGCAATTAAGTGCTTTTGCAACAATTCTTGCTGTTGTAGTTTTCCCAATTCCCCTTATTCCAGTGAATAAATATGCATTTGGTATTTTGTCAGCTTTAATTGAGTTGATAATAGTTTCCACAACAACCTCTTGACCAATAAGATCATCAAAAGTTTGTGGTCTATATTTTAATGCTAATACTTTTGAGTTATTATTCATATATCAAAATAGGAGACTAGAACCTGAATAACTGTCTCTACGACTGCTTCCGTTAAGATCTGGTCGGGTTCAAGCAGCATCCACCTCTAGCCTCCAAAACCATTATAGCAGTTAAAATTTCCAATCTACAAGAAAAGATTCTTATTTATTTTGTCTCAAACTATCAGCTTCAAAAACACCTAGGACGTGAAAATCCTCACAATGTAGGCCCAGCTCTTCAAGAGATTTTTGAACTTTTGAGTCTTCAATATGTCCATCTAAATCACATAAGAAAAAATAAGAATCGAAACTATTTTTTTCTGGATAACTTTGTAGTTTAGTTAAATTAACACCATTAATAGCAAAACCTCCTAGTGATTGATAGAGGGCAGCTGGCTTACTCTTTAATTTAAATAAAAAAGAGGTTATGTAAGTTTTGTCTTTAAATTCTGGTTGAGAAATATTTTTTCCCATAACCAAAAATCTTGTCAAATTTCCACTTTCATTTTCTATATTTTTTTTAATTACTTCTAAGCCATAAATTTTAGCACTTAAGGAAGATGCTATCGCAGATTGTTTGATATCTTTTGTTTTAGAAATCATTTCAGCAGATCCAGCAGTATCTGCTCTAATATGTTCTGCTAAATTATTTTCTTTTATAAATTTTGAACACTGAGACAATCCTTGAGCATGTGAGTATACTTCTTTGATATCTTTTAATTTAGCTCCAGGTTGTCCTAATAAGTTGTGTTCAATTTTTTGAAAATGCTCTTTATAAATATTTAGTCTGTGTTTAAATATTAAATATTCAATTCCAATATTACCAGTAATTCTATTTGATTCTGGAATTATAATTCTGCTATCTGGCTCTTCGGATGCTTTGTTAAAACACTCATCAAAAGTTTTACATGGCAAAATCTCAGCTTTAGGATCAATAGAAAGCGCTGCTAAATGAGAATATGCGCCAAAGGTTCCCTGAAAATAAATTTTACTCATCAATTCTTATATTCCATTATTTTTTTTAAGGCTAGATAATCTTCTTCTGTATCCACTCCTATTGGAGATGACATAGCAAGCGAAACATTGATATCAATATTATTATCTAATGCTCTTAACTGCTCTAGTCGATTTTCTATTTCATTTTTGGATTGATTCAAGTGAACAAATTTTTTAAGACAATCTCTTGAATAACAATAAATTCCAATATGGTGATAAATATTTTCTACCTGATCAGATTTTCTTGAAAAGGATACCGCCTTTGAAAAATGATCCCTTTCTAGACTGTTTTCAGTGATGACCTTAACAATATTTTCATTCTTGAGGTTTTTATTATCTTTTAATTTTGCGGCAAGAGTTCCTAAATTAGAATTATTTTTTACCATTTTGTCATTCAAACTTTTGATATCATCAATGTCGATTGCCGGTTCATCACCCTGTAAATTCATAATAAAATCAACATCCTTAATATTTGATTTTTTAAGTGCTTCGTAAATTCTATCAGTGCCTGTTTTGTGTTTATTGCTTGTTAAAATAGCATTTAAACCATTTCCTTTAACATCATCAATAATTTCCTGGTCCTCTGTAGCTACAATCACATCTCCAATATTGGCCTCTTCTGCTTTTTTAGATACATGTGAAATAATTGATAAACCATTTATTTTTAACAAAGGTTTACCTGGCAGCCTAGTTGCGGACATTCTAGAGGGTATAATTACTAAAGTTTTCATTATTTTTTCAAATTATTATACTCATTAAACAACTATAGAGGCAAATTTATACATTAAATTTTAGCTTTTTTTTAATTTATCATGTTATACGTTCACTACAAAATTTAGAAAAAATGGATTCTTTCGAAATAAATAAAATAGTTGCTGCAGTTTTAATGGTTGCCCTACTTGTTATCGGTATTGGAAAATTATCTGATGTTATATTCCATGTAGAGAAACCTGAAACGCCTGGTTATTCAGTTGAAGTAGAAACTGCCACTACTGTATCCACAACTAGCTCAAGCACGACGTCAGACAAAATTGATATATCAACATTAATGGCAATGGGAGATATTGCGCATGGCGAAAAAGTATTTAAAAAATGTGCAGCTTGTCATTCAATAGTTAAAGGTGGAAAGAATGCTATTGGTCCAGCACTATATAATGTTGTGGGAAGAAAAGTTGGAGCGGTTGAAGATTATAAATATTCTAAAGCTTTAGCAGCGTATGATAAAGAATGGACTTTTGAAGAACTAAACGGATTTTTAATTAAACCCGCAAAGTGGATAAAGGGAACAAAGATGGCATATGCAGGTCTTAGAAAAGAAAAAGATAGAGCCTCTGTAATAAAATATCTAAATGAGAATTCAGACAGCCCTTTGCAGCTACCTTAATTTTCCAAAACAATATAATAAAATACTTTTTTGTACATGAACTCTATTAAGTGCTTGTTGCCACACGTGAGATCTTTTACCTAAGAAAACTTCATCACTTACCTCATTACCTCTCGGCAAACAATGTAAAAAAATGCAATCTTTTTTTGCATAACCCATTAAATTTTTATCAATTTTAAAATTTTTAAATGCTTGTATTTTCTTCTTCTTATTAACTTTATCATTTAAAGAAATAACTTTGTCAGAAAAAATTATATCTGCGCCAGTCATTGCTTTTTTAGCATCATTATAAATATAAATTTTTTTGTTATTTTTTTTAACCCAAGCTCTAACTTCTTTTCCTGGTTCAAATTTTTTAGGACAACCAATACTTAGTTTGAAAGAAAATTTTACTGAGGCAGCAATTAAACTATCCAAAACATTATTAGAGTCACCTATCCAACAAATGTTTAATTTTGAAATAGGTTTCTTCTTTATTTCCTCAACTGTAAAAACGTCAGATAAAACCTGTGTTGGATGAGATGAGGGGCTTAAACCATTAATTATCGGTATTGATAAATATTTTGCAAAATTTTCAACCTTTTTATCACTATCAGTTCTGAGCATAAATCCATCGCCGTAAGTAGATAAAATTTTAGCAGTATCAGCAATACTTTCTCCCCCTTGACCCAAATGAAGCTCATTAGATCTTAAAGTCAAAGTACCACCACCTAATTGTTTGATAGCTAAATAAAAGCTTAATCTTGTTCGCAAACTAGATTTTTCAAACATTTGAATTAATAATTTTCCTTTTAAGGGTGCGCCCTTATCAACCTCTAATGTACTTAATTTTTTTCTTAAACTTTTTCTTTTCTTAGCATCAATAATTATCTTTCTTAGATCTTTTGCAGGTATATCCTTTAAATTAATGAAATGTTTCATGTTATTTTATCTGCGAACAGACCTTTTCAATAATTTTTAATGCCAAATCTAGTTCAGTTTTTTTAACATTCAATGGAGGTAAAATACGAACAATATTTTCTGCTGCTCGAATAGTCAATAACTGATTGTCCATTAATTTTTTAATAAATTCAGTTTGATCTTTACACAATTGTATACCAATCAAAAAACCTCTTCCTCTTATTTCTTTAATTACATTTGGATATTTTGCCTGAACTTTATTTAATTTTGATAAAAAATATTTCGATAGAGTTTTTACGTTATTTAAAAATTTTTTATTTGATATAATATCCATTACAGTATTTCCAACAGACATAGCTAATGGATTTCCTCCGAATGTTGATCCGTGAGTACCTGGCGTCATACCCGATGCAACTTTTTTATTCATTAACACTGCTCCAATAGGAAATCCTCCACCTATTCCTTTTGCAATTGGCACAATATCAGGTTTTACTTTTGATTTTTCAAAAGCAAAGAAATCACCAGATCTTCCTATTCCACATTGAACTTCATCAAGGATTAATAGTATTTTTTTCTTGTTACACAATACTCTTAATTCTTTTAAACACCAATCTGGTATCACTTTTATACCACCTTCACCCATAATTGTTTCAACCATAATAGCAGCGGTATTTTTGTTTATTTTCTTTTTGAGAGAATTATGGTCTCCAAAGTTGAAGTGATCGAAACCTGTTATTTTTGGACCAAATCCCTCTGTCATTTTCTTTGATCCACTGGCAAAAATTGCTGCTAAAGTTCTTCCGTGGAAGGAATTTTTAATGCATAAAATTCTATTTTTATTTGGTTTGCCAATGGAATAAAAATATCGTCTAGCAACTTTAATTGCTGCTTCAGTAGCTTCGGCCCCACTATTTTGAAACATAACATGGTCAGCAAAAGTTTTTTGACATAACTTTTTAGCTAATGTTTCTCCTTCTGGAATTTGAAATGCATTTGAAACATGCCAAAGTTTTTTTGATTGATCTTTTATTGTTTTAACTAATTTTGGATGGGTATGACCTAAAGAGTTAACTGCTATTCCTTGAACAAAATCTAAATATTTTTTTTTATCTGTTGAATACAAATAGCTACCTTTGCCATATTTAAAGGAAATTTTTTTTCTATTATAGTTTTTTGCTAGATAGCTCATAAATTTATTTGTTTTTATAAATTTTAATTATTAGATACAAGTTATGATTGAAAATGAATTATACTCAACTAGACAAATTAATGTTGATAACTGTATTTTTTTCATTGTTTAAATCAATTTTATATCAGTATATTGTTGTTTAAAATAAATAACATACAATATATTGATATGAGTTGGACAGAGGAAAAAGTTGAAAAGTTAAAACAATTATGGGGTAAAGGAAACACTGCAAGCCAAATCGCGGAGATTATTGGGGGTTTGAGTAGAAACGCTGTTATTGGTAAGGCGCATAGACTAAATCTTTCAGCAAAAATTAAAACGAGGACCGCAACATCAAATCAAAATTTCGAGAATTCATTAGAAGAAAAAAAAATAAAACTTAGAAAAGGCCGTAAAAGCAAATTTAAATCTTTAATTATTGAAAAAGATTTTGAACCAGAAAATCCTAAACAACTTGAAGAACTTGACGAAAGCACTTGTAAATGGCCTGTAGGTCATCCTAATGAAAAATCTTTCTATTTTTGTGGAAGATCTTCTTTAAAAGATTTTTCGTATTGCAAATTACATCTGTTATATGCTTTCCAGCCAAAAGGTAAAAAGGAAGATGTAACGGATAAAGAGGAAGTTCCGGAATTTCTTGAGAAGAAGATAAAGACAAAGTCTGCTTAGGACAATACTATTCTATTCATGTTATCTTAATCCTTTTGATATTTTTCAGTAGAAAATTGACCACCATCTCTCCACATATAGCAGTATTTTTTTACTTCCTCATCAAAATATTTTTTGCTTGGGACTCCAATTTCTGAATTAGTTTTGTATTTACCAGATTTAATATTATCGTATTTTAAAAGTCTTAACTGATCTTTTGTAAGCAATGGTTCAGGAAATAATTCATAAAATCCTGCTACTAATTTAGCTAAAGGTAAAGGGAAAGGTAATAAAAGTCTTTTTTTATTTATTAACTTTAAAAGTTTCTCTAAAATATTTTTAAATGTCAGTACCTCTGGTCCAACACATTCGATAATGTTTGCATATATCTTTTTAGAAATTACAAAGTATATTATATCAGTTAAATCTGAACAATGAATAGGTGAGAATTTTGTTCTTCCTTTATAAAAAATTGGAAAGCCTGGAGTTCTATTTAATAAAGTCATAAAATTTGTTGTAAAGTTATCATCAACCGAATAAACAATTGAAGGTCTTAGAATAATTGCATTTGGAAAACTTTTTAAAATATTATTCTCACCTTCAAGTTTACTTTTAGCATAAATAGAATCTACAGCATCATTTATACCAAGAGCTGACAAATGAATAAAATGTTTAAGTTTATATTCTTTACAAAGCTTCGCTAATAGTGATGGAAAAATTGAGTGTATATTTTTAAATGTATTACCTATTTTTTTTTCATACAAAATACCAATTAAATTTATACATATGTCTGCTTTTTTAAAAAGTTCTCTTATTTTTTTTTCATCAAATATTTGCGCTTCGACTACATCTATATAACCAGCATTTGCTTGAGTTTTTATAATATAGCTTTTCTGGTGAATATTTCTTGTAACTACAGTAACTTTATAGTCATTCTTTGTAAGTTTTCTAATCAGGTTTCTACCTATTTGGCCACTTCCACCAAAAATTAGACAATTTTTTGCTTTCATATATATATGCTAAACAATGAGTAATAATATTAAACTGTACAAAAACGATTTACCAGATGATTTGAAATTAGGCAATATAATAGCGGTTGACGGCGAATTTATGGGACTTAATGTAAGACGAGATCCCTTATGTTTAATTCAAATTTCCTCTGGCAATTCAGATGCTCATATAATTCAATTTGATAGAAACAATTATAGTGCACCTAATTTATGCAAAATACTAAGTGATAATGAAATAACAAAAATTTTTCATTATGGTCGTGCCGATCTGGCTTATATTAAATTCTATTTAAAAACTGAAACAAATAATATTTTAGATACTAAAATCGCATCAAAACTAGCTAGATCTTATTCTGATAACCATTCTCTAAAAACTTTAATTAAAGAATTTGTTAATATAGATATCAGCAAACAATTTCAAAGTTCAGATTTTGGTGGAACATTGACTCCAGCACAACTTAAGTATTGTGCCAACGATGTTATATATCTTCATAAGATCCACGAAAATTTAAAAAAAATATTAGATAGAGAGAATAGAATAAGTCTTTATGAGGATTGTTTAAAATTTTTAAAGACAAGAGTTGAGCTTGATCTAGCATTATTTAAAGACGATATATGGTCTCACAAATGAAAAATAAAAAATTTATACCCGATGCGCACAACGTAATTAATCTTCAAATTAAAGCTTTACAAAAATTAAAAAAAAATCTCAATAAATCTTTTAATGAAGCTGTAATTAAAATTGCAAAATGCCAATCAAAAGTAATCTTGTGTGGTGTTGGTAAAAGTGGTTTAATAGCATCTAAAATAGCTGCAACTCTTGCATCTGTTGGTACTCCCTCATTTAGCTTAGCAGCTAGCGAGGCATCACACGGTGATCTTGGCATGATATCGAAAAATGATATTTTAATACTCATTAGCAACTCAGGACAAACAAGTGAGCTTAAAAATATTATAAAATATGCCAATAGAAATAAAATTCTATTAATAGGAGTTGTATCAAAAACTAACTCTATTTTATATAGAGCATCAGATATTAAGCTTTTAATTCCAGATGTTACTGAGGCCGGGGGAATAGTACCTACCTCGAGCACTACTACACAACTAGCTTTGGGTGACTCTTTAGCTATAGCCTCAATGAAATACAAAAAATTTAGCAAATTAGATTTTAAAGAATTACATCCTGCTGGCAGTCTTGGCGCTCAACTCAAAACAGTTGAGGATATAATGCTAACTGGAAATAAGATTCCCTTCGTACATGAAAATTTAAATATGAAAAAAGCTTTGCAAATATTAAGTAAAAAAAAATTAGGATTTTTACTAATACAAAATGCTAAAAAAATTACTAAAGGTATCATAACAGATGGTCAAATCAGAAGATTTAATGAGAAAGAGAATAATTTATATGAATTAAATGTAAGAGAAATTATGACAAAAAATCCAATTAGTGTGGATAAAGATCTTCTTGCGGTTAAAGCGCTAGCAATAATGAATGAAAAAAAGATTACTTCATTATGTGTTCACAATAAAAAAAACAAATTTAAAACAATTGGAATTTTACATATTCATACACTATTACAATCTAGCATTAGCTAATGATTAAAATCAAAAATAAAAAATTAATAATACTAACGTTATCCTTATTAATTTTTTTTTTTATTTATTTAAAATTCTTTAAATCAGAGGAAATAAATCAAGTGATTAAGGAAGAGGTTAAAGAAGAAAATTTTACTAACTCAAATATAATTAAAGATATTAAATATTCATCAAAGGATTTAAAAGGAAACGAATATATTATCCTGGCAAAAGAAGGCGAAATAGATTTAAATAATAATGATATTATTTTTCTCAAAGAAGTTAATGCATATATCAAAATGATAAAAAGTAATGAGATAATTGCTATCGAGTCAGACTATGGAAAATACAATACTGTAAATTATGATACGATTTTCTCAAAAAATGTCCAAATTAACTACTTGGATAATAAAATTATTGGAGAATATCTTGATTTTTCAATGGCTAAGAATAAGTTAATTATTTCAAAAAATGTAGTTTATACAAATTCAGAGAATGTTCTAAAGTCAGATGTTGTTGAATTGGATACAACTACACAAAATACAAAAATTTTTATGTATAATTCTGAAAAAAAAGTCAATATAGAAAGTCTGAAGTAAATGGCCTTAATAAAAAAATTTAGAATTAAATCATATAAAAATCCAATTCCAATTATTTCTTTTGAAAATATATCTCTTTCATATGGAAACAGATTAATATTAGATAATATAAATTTTAAAATCAATGAAGGTGAAATTTATGGAATGTTGGGTCCTAATGGTGTTGGAAAATCAACAATATTTAACTTGATTACAGGTCTAATAGCTCCTGACAATGGTACGATTAAAATTAATAACAACGACGTCATAAATTATCCTATTTATCTTAGAACAAAAAAATTTAAAGTTGGTTATGTTCCTCAATATGGAGGATACTTTAATGATCTAACTTTATATCAAAACCTAAAATCTATAGCTGAAATTGTAATTAATAACAGTAAAGCTGAACATGATAAAATAAATGAATTAATAACAAAATTTGAACTTGAAAATTTAAAAAATATTAAAGCAAAGTTTTTATCTGGTGGTCAAAAAAAAAAATTGGTTATAGCAATGTCTCTACTAAGTGATCCGAAAGTACTTCTTTTAGATGAATGTTTTGCAGCTCTTGACGTTTTAACAATAAAAATGTTGCAAGAAATTATTGTTAATTTACAGAAAGAAAAACGCATTACCATTTGTATATGCGACCATCAAGCAAGAGATTTATTAGCTTGTGTTGATATTGCAATGATTCTTAGTAATTGTAAAATTATTGCGGAGGGTTCTCCATCAGAGCTTGTAAATAATATTGAAGCAAAAAGTGCTTATTTTGGTGATTCATTTAGTTTTAAATAAAAAAACATAATGCCAAATACAATTACAATTAAAAAAAAAATAAATAATTTTAACAATACGATTCTAGTCCCGGGTGATAAAAGTTTAAGTATAAGATGGGTTTTATTTTCTTCTATTGGAACTGGAGTATCTAAAGCCAAAAATTTACTTATGTCGGAAGATGTAATTGCAGCAATAAATGCAATTAAAAAATTAGGCATAAAAGTTATTTTTAAAAAAAATGAAACAAAAATATATGGTAGAGGAATTAAAGGGTTTAAATATAAAAAAAATTTAGAAATAAATGCTCAAAATTCTGGTACATTAGGAAGATTAATACTTGGACTGTTAATAGATACACCATTTCCAATTACATTAGTTGGTGATAAAAGTTTATCAAAAAGAGATTTTAAAAGGATTTCTGATCCATTAAGTAAGTTTGGAGCAAATTTTAAACTAAAAAATAATAAACATCTTCCACTCAAAATTATAGGCTCGTCTAATTTAAACTCAATAAAATACTTTGAAAAAAAAGGATCTGCTCAATGTAAAAGTTCGGTAATTTTTGGAGCTATGAAAGCTAACGGTACGACAATTATCAAAGCAAAACAATCAAGGGACCATACAGAGCTACTTTGCAAATACCTTGGATTACCAATCTCAATAAAAAAGAAAAAAAAATATGACGAGATAAAAATTAAAAAAATTAATTCGATAAAAAATATTAATTACAATATACCCTCAGATATAAGTTCAAGTGCTTTTTTTATTGTTCTAACTGTATTATCAAAAAATTCAAAATTAATTATTAAAGATGTAAACATTAATCCATCTAGGACTGGTATTATTTCTATTTTGAAAAAAATGGGTGCTGAAATAATTCTTAAAAATTTACAAATTTACAAAGGAGAAAAAAAAGCTGATATTGAAGTGAAAAGTTGTGATAAACTCAAAGCTATTAATTGCCCAGCAAAATTTAATAGTGGAGCTATAGATGAATTTTTAGTAATTTTTTTAGTAGCTGCAAAAGCTAACGGTTTGTCTTATTTTAAAGATCTTGGTGAACTTAATCAAAAAGAAAGTCCAAGATTAAAATGGGCCGAAAAAATATTAAATAAAATGGGAGTTAAAACAATTTCAACAAAAGACAGTATTAAAATATTTGGAAATCCCAATTTAAATATTGATAAAAAAATTATTATAAAAAATTACTTGAAAGATCATAGAGTATTTATGACAAGTGTTGTAGCAGCCCTATCTTTTGGAGGTAAGTGGACTATTCATGATAAAGACTCTATAAAAACATCTTTCCCAAATTTTTTAGAAACTATAGAAAAAATTAAAAATAATATAAATGATTAAAAGAAAAAATATTTTAAAGATAGCTATAGACTCACCAGCAGCAGCTGGTGCTGGGACTTTGGCAAAAGCTATATCAAAGCATTATAATTTGATTTACATTGATACTGGTAAAATATATCGTTTTATAGCTTATAATAAATTAAAAAAACCAGGTAAGTTTAGTATTAATTTCATTAAAAAAAAAATTAAAAACTTAAAAATAAAAGAGCTTAATAATAAAAAACTATTATCTGATGAAGTGGGAACAGAAGCATCAAAAATTGCAAAAAACAATAATATAAGAAAGCTAATTCATTCTTTTCAAACTAACTTTGCTTATAATCCACCAGTAAATTATAAAGGATCTTGTCTTGATGGAAGAGACATTACATATAAAATTGTTCCTGATGCTGACTTTAAGTTTTTTATAACTGCGAATTTAAAGACCAGAGCTAAAAGAAGATATAAAGAACTAAAAGGACTTAAAAAGTCAATAACTTACAAAGAAGTCCTTAAAAGTGTGAAAAATAGGGATAAAAGTGACTATAATCGTAAGATTTCTCCTTTAAAGAAAACAAAAGATTCTATGTTGATAAACACGACAAAGTTATCTAAAAGATCGTGTTTTTTAAAAATAAAAAAAATTATAGACAGGAAATTAAATATTTAATGGAAATTTATAAAGACTTATCAAGCCCAACATCTCAAGAATTCGAAAAGCTACTCAATAGCCAATTATCAAAAGTAAACATAGAAGAAGGTAAAATTATTGAGGGTAAAATCAATAAGATTACAGAAAAATTTGTTTTCTTATTTGTTGAGGGGCTTAAATCAGAACCAATTTTGGATATAAACGAATTAAAGAGTATGGGTCTCTCAGAAAAAATAAAGGAAGGAGAGACTATATCTGTCCTATTAGAAAAAATTGAAGATAAAAACGGTGAAGTCATTGTTTCAGCCAGTAAAGCACAAAAAATTAAAGGTTGGGATAAACTAGTTGAAGCTTATGAAAAAAAATGAACCTATTATGGGTAAAATTACTTCTAAATGTAAAGGAGGGTGTATCGTTGAGCATATTGATACTGGATCATTAATGTTTTTACCTGGATCTCAGATAAGTGATAAACCACTTAAAGATATTAGTCACCTAATGAATGAGCCTCAAAAATTTGCCTTAATAAAATTAGATAAAGTTAGAGGTAATGCATGTGTATCTAGAAGAGAAATTATTTCCTCGTTTAAAAAAGAGGATAAAGCAAAAATAATCGAAAAATATAAAATAGGAGACATAATTAAAAATGCAGAGGTTAAAGGATATAGCTCATTTGGTTGCTTCTTTAACGTAAATGGTGAGTTAGATGTTTTAGTTCATTTACAAGAAATATCCTACTCAAGAGTAAATCATCCTGATGAAGTCTTCAATATTGGTGAAAAGCATGATCTAAAAGTCATAAGTGTTGATAAAGAAAAATTACAAGTAGGTTGCTCAGTAAAACAATTATCCCCAGATCCCTTTGAACATATTGAAAACTATGAATTAAATAAAATTTACAAAGTAAAAGTCGTAAAGATTATGGACTTTGGTGCATTTTGTGAATTAGAACCAGGTTTAACTACGCTTCTACACTCAAGCGAACTAAGCTGGACTAAAAAAAATATTTCAGCAAAGAAAATGTTTAAAATTGGAGATGAAATAGATTGCGTAATTACAGAAATTGATAAAGATAAAAGAAGAGTGGCTATTTCTCACAGATTAACACAGGATAATCCTTTTGAAAGTTTTCAAAAAAAATATCCAGTTAATAGCATTATAGAGGGTGAAGTTGTAAATAAAAATGAATATTCATTATTTGTGAAAATAAATGAATTTGATATAGACGCATTCTTACATTGTAATGATTTAACATATTCAAATAATGGTGAAGAAGAATTAGAAAAATTTAAAAAAGGTGAAAAAATTAAAGTAAAAGTTCTTGAAATAAAAACATCGGATCAAAAAATTAGAGTTGGTTTAAAACAAACTCAACCAGATCCTTTCGATTGGTTTAAAAATAAAAATAAAAATCAAATAATTACAGTTAAAGTTATTTCTACTGACAATAAGGGTTTAACAGTCCGTCCTGAAGGATGTGAAATGGATTTTCAGATTAAAAAATCTGCAATAGCTATTAATGCAGCTGACGCCAGACCAAACAGATGGACTGGTGGTGAAAAACTAGATTGTGCAATAGCAGATCTTGATTTAAATAAAAGAAAAGTTACACTAAGTATCAAGCTTCTTGAAGAAATAGAAAAAAAAGAAGCCTTAGAAAAATATGGGTCAGAGGGATCAGGTAAAAACCTTCCTTTTTCATCATTATCAGAAGATCTGAAAAAAAAAGAAGAAGAAAAAGAATAATTGAAAAAGTAATAAATTGGCGATTGTAAAATCAAAGCTTTTAAAACAACTATCAAACAATTATCCAAATTTCTTAAAAAGAGATCTAGAAAAATTCACAAATATAATATTAGATGAAATAAAAAGAGCTCTTAAACGAGGGGACAGAGTAGAGCTTAGAGGTTTTGGTGTATTTTCCACAAATATTCAAAAAGCCCGGATTTCAAGAAATCCTAAAACTGGAGAAAAAGTTAATACTCCAGAAAAAAGAACAATTCACTTTAAAATGTCAAAAGACTTGTTTAAAAAAATAAATAATGAAGAATAAATGTATATTTGTTGCTTGTGATACTTCAAATCTAAATGAAATAAACAAAATAATAAATCAAACTAATTCAAATAAATTAAAAATAATCCCTAAATTTGGCCTTCAATTCTTTTATTCGAAGAATGGACGAAAATTTTTAGAGAAATTTAAAAAAGATTTTTGGTTAGATTTAAAGATAAATGATATACCCCAAACTGCATTATCTGCCATAGACAGTTTAAAAGATTTAAAAAAATGTAAATACATAACAGTTCATGTAAATGGTGGTTTGGATATGCTTAAATCAATAAAAAAAAAGGCAAGGAAAATAAATAAAAATTTAAAAGTTTTAGGGGTTACAATTTTAACAAGTCTAAATAATAAATCTCTTAGAGAAATAGGTCATACAAAAAATGTAACGCAATTAGTTTTAAGGCAAGCAGAATTAATAAAAAAATCAGGATGTGACGGTATAGTTTGTTCTGCGCAAGAGGCTTTGATGGTTCGTAGAAAATATAAAAATTTCTTAATAATAACTCCAGGAATAAGATTGCCTGGTGATAGTTCAAATGATCAAATGAGAATTATGACGCCTAAACAAGCTTTCAAAAATAAGGTTTCTGGTATTGTTATAGGAAGATCTCTTACAAAAGGTAATATAAAAAATAATACCATGAAACTTATTGATCATTTAAATAAATGATCAAGGGTTGTAAAATTTGTGGTGTAAAAGACTCTGATACTTTAAATTACATAATTAATCATCCCCATCCTCCAAAATTTATTGGCTTCATTTGTAATTACCCAAAAAGCTCAAGATATGTCGAACTTAACTCTCTAAAAAAAATTATTAAATGTTAAAAAAAACAAAAGTGAATTTGTTGCTATTTTAGTGAACCCTAACAATAAAATTTTAGAAGAAATAAAAAGTTTACCTTTTGATTATTATCAATTATATGACTGCACACCTGATATCATTAAAAGTATAAAACAAAAATATCAAAAGAAGATTATTACAGCTTTAACAATAAAAGATGAATCTGATGTTCTTAGGTATAAGTCATTTACTAAAGTAACAGATATCTATTTATTTGATAGTAAAGGTTATGAAAAAAGTAAGAGCTTTGATCACAACTTGATAAAAAATATCAAATTAAACAAGGAATTAATGCTAGCTGGTAATATAAAATTCGATGATAATATAAAAAATTATGAAAAAATTGCTAATTATTTAGATTTGTCTGGAGGCTTAGAAACTTCTGGATTAAAAGATATATCCAAAATAAATATTTTTTTAAACAACTTAAATGAATTAAAAAATGAAACTTAAAAAAAAAATTCCTTTAATTGATCAGCATGATCGTTACGGTTTTTGGGGTGGTAAATTTGGAGGAAGTTTTATTCCTGAAACTTTAAAAAAACCTGTAGAAGATCTAACACGGGAGTTTTCAAAATTAAGAAATAATAAGAAATTTTTAAAAAAGAGAGATTATTACTTTAAGAATTATATAGGATCACCTACATCTTTTTTAAAATTAAACAATTTATCCCATCATTTAGGTGGTGCTCAAATATGGGCAAAGGTTGTATCAGAAGCTAATGGTGGTGCCCACAAAATATACAATGCAACTGTTCACGCCTTAATTTGCAAATCTATGGGGAAAAAATATATAGTTGGTGACACTGGCGCTGGTTATGCTGGCAAAATGTTGAGTATGGCAGCTAAGAAATTTGGTCTTAAATGTAAAATTTTCATGGGTGCAAAAGACATTAAGAGACAAAAACCAAATTGCGATGCTATGAGAAAAAATGGTGCTGAAATAGTTCCTGTATATTCAGGCAGTCAAACCTTAGTGGATGCAGTCAGTGAATGTATGAGATATTGGGTATCAAATTGTGATACTACACATATGTGTGTTGGAAGTACCGTTGGTCCAAATATATTTGTAAAAATTTGTGGATGGAGTACTGCACAAATTTCACGAGAATTAAAAATTCAAATTGAGGAAGAGTTCAACAAAATTCCAAAAAAAATAAAATTAATTAACTGTGTAGGCGGTGGAAGTTCAGCATACGGTTTTTGGAGCGAATTTATAGATTTTAAAAAATCTCAGATTGAATTAATTGGTGTTGAAGCTGGAGGTCCAAAAAAATCAAAACTGCATGCCGCTCCTTTAAGTAGAAATGCTAAAATTGGAATTTTACATGGTGCAGCTTCTTATGTTTGTCAAAACAATGAAGGTCAAATAAATGATACTGAGTCTATAAGTGCCGGATTAGATTACCCAGGCGTCAGTCCAATACATTGTTTTTTAAAAGATACAAAACGAGCAAGATATACTTATGCAACAGATGAAGAAGCACTCAAAGCACATGTAATGGTAACTAAATTCGAAAAACTTAATCCAAGTTTAGAACCTAGCCATGCATTTGCTGAGGCAATAAAAATTGCTCCAAAGTTAAGTAAAGATACAATAATAATTGTTAACTCTTGTGGTGATGCTAAAAAAGATAGAGATATTTTAAGAGAGAGACTGGGTAAAAATTAATGAGTTCATTAATTAATAAGGCGTTCTCAAATGCTAAGAATGAAAACAGGCCTGCATTACTTACTTATACAGTTGCTGGAGATAATACTAAAAAAAAGTCCTTAGAAATATTAAAATCAATTTCTAATTACGTAGATATTTGTGAATTAGGTTTTCCACATAATACTCCAATAGCTGATGGAGGACAAATACAAACAAGTGCATACCGAGCAATTAAAAATGGTATTAAAATTAATGATGTATTTTCAATTGCAAAAAATTTTAAAAAAATAAAAAAAAATAAACCAATTATACTGATGGGTTATTACAACATGATCTATCAATATAATGAAAATAAATTTTTAGAAAAATGTAAAAAATCAAAAGTTGATGGTTTAATTGTTGTTGATTTACCCTATCCCGAAAATAAAAATTTTGCATCAAAATGCAAAAAAAAAGGAATTAATTTTATTCAATTAGTTTCACCAACTACTTCTCAGATAAGACTAAAAAAAATAATAAAAGACTCACACGACATGATTTATTATATAAGTATGTTATCTACAACTGGTGGAAAACTTAAAGTGTCATCAAAGAAAATATTAGAAAAATACAACAAAATAAAAAAACAAAATAAATCGAAAAATGTTGTTATTGGCTTTGGTATTACAGAAAAAACAATCAAATCTCTAAAAAAAGCTGATGGTTTGGTGGTTGGTAGTGCAATTTGCAAGGAAATCTCTAAATCAATTGAAAAGAGACAAAATGCTGTCACAAATGTTACTAATATCGTTAAGAGATTAAAGAACAAAATTCTATGAACTGGATAACTAAAATTATTAAAGCAGGTGAGAAAATTAAAACTGCTATACGTGAAAGAGCTACAAAAGAAGATATTGCAAAAAGCGATTGGACATCGTGTTGCAAGGGTCCAATTTTAAAAAAAGATTTAGAGGAAAACTTGTGGGTATGTCCAGATTGTAAACGTCATCATAGAATAAAACCATATCAAAGATTTGATATTTTGTTTGGAAAAAATAATTATGAGATTTTCAAAACTCCAATACCAAAAGATGATCCGCTAAATTGGACAGATTCTAAACCTTACAAAGAAAGATTAAAAAGTGCTCGAAAAAAAACAGGATTAGAATGCGGAATGATGGTTGCCTCTGGAAATATAAATAATATTAAAATTACAGCTGTGGCCTCTGATTTTGATTTTTTAGGAGCTTCAATGGCAGCAGCAGAAGGTGAGGCTTTTTTATATGGAATACAACATGCTATAGAAAATCAAACACCTTTTTTATGTATTAGTGCAGGTGGGGGAATGAGAATGATGGAAAGTTTAATTTCATTATCTCAAATGACAAGAACAACTCTTGCAATTAATGAATTGAAGAAAAATGGTCTTCCATATTTAGTTTGTATCACTGATCCAACAGCTGGAGGCATTACCGCATCATACGCTATGTTAGGTGATATTCATATTGCAGAACCAGGAGCTTTAATTGCATTTGCAGGTGCAAGGGTAATACAAGGAACTGTTAAAGAAGAATTACCTGAAGGTTTCCAAAAAAGTGAATATGTTGAAAAAACTGGTTTTGTTGATTTAATCGTTGAACGTAAAGATCTCGCCTCTAAAATTGGAACTTTATTATCAATATTGTTAAAGAAAAACTCTGATATAAGTGCTGAACAAAATGAAACTTCAGAAGATAGTCAGTCGCTTACAAGAGCTGCATCCTAAAGAAATAGATTTAAGTCTAGATCGTATTCAAAGTCTCTGCAAAAAATTAGGCAACCCTCAAGATAAAATCAAAGCAATTTCAATTGTTGGTACTAATGGAAAGTACTCAACAATCCAAGCAATGTTTTCTATTTTAAAGGAAGCAAATTTCAATTGTAATATCTACACTAGTCCTCATATCAAAAGTATTAATGAAAGGTTTGTTTTTAATAATGAAGAATTAAATGATAAAGATTTAGCAAATTTACTTGAAGAAGTTGAAAATGCTAACAAAGGTGAATCAATTACTTTTTTTGAAATACTGACTGCAGCATATTTTTTAAAAGCATCTCAATATCCAGATAATATCAATTTAATTGAAAGTGGATTATTTTTTAGATTTGATGCTACTAATATCTTAAAAAATAATCTTGCTAGCGTTGTAACATCTATTGGCCTTGATCATTTAGATTGGCTACCTGAAAATGAGCAAACTGTTGAAAAAATTATTTTTGAAAAAACATCAAGCCTTTTAAACTCAAATATTATAGTTGCAAAACAAAGTACTAATAAAATTAAAGAAAATATTAAAAAAAACAATTTCAAATAATAGATCAAATAAGTTTTTCCATAATGAAAATTATAGTTTTACGATGCAAGAAAATGACTTCTTTTATTATGAAGATCAATTTGGTGGAATAAAATTACCGATGCCAAATGTTAAGGGTCAATTTCAATTAGAAAATGTCTCAACAGCTATCGCAACGTTAAGAACTTTAAGAGATTTAAATATTAAAGATAATCACATTAAAAAAGGTATTTTAAAAATAAATTGTATCGCAAGATTACAAGAAATTAAATCTGGAAAACTTAAAGAGCTTGTAAAAGATCACAAACTTTTTGTTGATGGATCTCACAACCCTTTGGGAGCAAAAGTTTTGAATGAATACTTAGAAAGTTTAGATTGTAATAAACATATAATTCTTGGAATGATGGCAAATAAAGATCATAGTGAATATATGAGTTTCTTTAAGGATATTGCAACATTAACTACAATAGATATACCTAATCAACCTAATTCAATTAAAGGGAAAGAATTAAAAGATAAACTAAATAGCTTTTCGAATATTACTTATAAAGAAAGTATAGGGGATGCTATAAAGTCAATCCCATTAAAGGAAAACGATATAATCCTGATTACTGGATCTTTATATCTTGCGGGTGAAGTTTTAAATTTAAATTAGATATTTTTATCTAAAAATTCTTTCATGTGACTTTCGGGAACTCCACCAACTTTTCTATCTACTTCAACGCCTTTTTTATAGATAATAACTGTTGGAACACCTCTGATACCTGCTGCACTTCCGGTATTTATTCCACCATCTTCAACATCAGCATAATAAAAACCAGCCTTATCTTTATATTCATCAGACAACTTATCCATTACTGGTTTTAGTGCCTTACATGGACCACACCATTCAGCTGAAAACTGGATTACTGAAACATCTTCATTTTTAATTTTAGTATCAAAATCTTCGTCTTTGAAATTTGTAAGCATATTTCCTTTCTATTAATTAGAGCCTTAAAGTCAACTAGGCAATTTCATATTTTTTTTCTATAGACATAATAAATTCATTTATTTCATCTAATTTTTTTAGTTCCTCTTCATCATCTCGATTTGATGCTTGATCTCTTAAGGTATCAATTTCTTGATAAGCCATTCCTATGGTTTGCCACTTTTCCCTATTTTTACTTAAAATTCGTCTAGCAATTTCACTTTTTATATTTTTATATAAATCTGGTGGCAAAATATGTGGTGCTTCTTGATAAATGATTTTTTGGCCGAACCAACTACATCTTTTATCAGTAAACTTATCCAACATTCTTAATTTATCCTCCCATGACGAGCTGTGCCATGTTTTAAATAAAGCAGTGTCTTTATTAGGAATAAATTTTTCATATAAAGTTTCCTCCGGCAATAAATCTTCTTGAGTTTTAGTTTGTTCTTTTTCTTCCGCTGCTTCTCTGTGAATAGTTTGAATATTTTTACAAAAATTTTCACTATTTCTAACTAAATGTGCTCTTTTTTTAATTGTTTCTAAATCTAAATCTGAGTATGGCTTTTGTTTTAATGCAAACTGTTTATCTAAAACCACTGGAGCTTTATTAGTTTTTAAAACTCTTAAAGCCTTAGGACTGATTTTTTTTAAAACATCTCTAAGCTGGTTAACTGGTAAATCTAATAATGGTTCTGGATCTCTACGACAATCCCACAAATATCCCCATGAAGCATAGGACGGATGAAAAGAATGTTTAGGATGTAATGAGCATCCAAGATACATCATATTTCTTCCTTTTACGTTTTCAAAAATAGAGTATATCCCCTCATTTTTTAAAAGTGTTTCTACACTAGATTTTGTTGATGTTTTTAAAAATTCTTCCCAATTTTCTTTATGCTTGTCTTTCACTATTCTAAGTACTTTTAGAGCTGTATAAGCATCATGGTAAGCTGTGTGTTGTTGAGAAGTGTCAAATCCTTGCATCCGAGCTAGTGCTTCGAGAGCCAGACTTGGGTTACCCGCATCGGTAAGCTCGGTTTTTAAAGTTTCAGAATTTAATGTTTGAGCAGCCCTTGTTATATGAAGACCATCATGTTCTTGATTAGGTGAAGAGTGAGTAATATATGGGTATCGATTTCCTTTGAAAAAATTAAAATGGAACATACGACGATCAAAATTTAAATTGGACCAGCCCATAAACAAACTTGGTCCACACTTGGTGAAAAAGTTTTCAACTGCACCCAAAAAATCGTAGTGGGAATAATTACCTTTTGTTAACAAATCAATACTAGTCGAATTTACTAATAATGCTTTTCCACTGGGCACTTCTCCCTCAGGCATTCGTCCCCGAATACTTAACTTTCCAATTTCTTTTAAATTTTTATCAACTACTACAGCTCCAAATTCTATTATGGACCCCCATATTGTTGAGTTCGTCGTTTCAGTGTCGTATATTACAATTTTATCCATTTTATTAACTTAGATTATTCATTTCATTAAATTTTTTTAATCTTCCTAAAAATAAATTTTGATATGTTATTAGTTCAGCACCTTGAATTTTAAATTCCTGAAATAAATTATCAACTGTGCAAAGAAGAATTACACACGAAGAGATATGGGAATTATAAACAACGTTATGTGCTAGTGAATAAGCTGCCGTCTGCAATAACCAGGTATCTATATATTCAATTTTTTTTGGTTTTAGGCTGTTTTTAAAATCTATGATTGAAGGTTGGCCGTCGTAAACTCCAACGCAATCAGCTGTTCCTGCATATCGATCAGGATAATGAAGAACACATTCAACTCCCCATATTTCTTCTAATCTATTTTTTAAACCTTTTTCAATTATTTCTTTGGCCATTATTTTGTATTGTTCAGTATCATCAAAAAAACTTAAATTTTCTCGTCCTAAAAGAAAAGATTCAAGATAGTTGTGAAGAGATGACCCACGAGATGTAGCATCTTTAACAATTTTACTTGCCGCTGCTTCACCTGTCCTTGCACGCCAATTTGCTAATGCAGCTTTTTCTTCATCACTACGAGTGGAATCTAGCACGGATGTAACTGATGGTAGCTTTGATTCTCCTAATAAATATCTTCTTATTCCATCTTCGGTGGCTCTTGAACTTGAAGGATAATTGTATTTCTTATTCCAACGCATGTAATTTCTTATAGAGGGTATTTTCTGAAAAAAGAAATTATTTTTTAACTTGTCTATTTCTCTCAACAAAATTCTCAACGTTTTCAGTTTGTATAGCTTTCTCAACCTGCTCGGGATCTTTAATGTTTTCTAAAGTTCTTGAAATTGATCTTGCATCCGTTCCAAATTTATCAACAACTCCCATAGCATCCTCTAATTTTTTTCTTAGAACTATAATGTTGTCAAAATGTTTAGAAAATCTTGTACTGATTGTTTTTAAATGATCATAAATCTCTGTGGCATTTTTAGAAATCTTGAGAGATTGAAATCCCATATGCAAAGATTGCAAGTACGCAGAAAGAGTGTTAGGCCCACATATTACAACTTTATATTTTTTCATTAATTCTTGGGTTAATAATTCTTTTGTACTTGGATCTTGATATTCAGTTAGCTCTTTATACAAACTTTCTGTTGGTGCATATACAATTGCAAAATCAGTAGTTTTTGGTGGTGAAATATATTTTTCATTTACACTTTTAGCTTTTGCTTTAAATGCTGAGGCTAATTTTGCTCTAGCATCTGCAACAGCCCGTTTATCTTCCGCGTCATGACCATCGGTAATTGCCTTAAATTTTTCAACTGGAAAATGACTATCTACAGGAACCAAAACATCCCCTTGAAGCTTAATGGCAAATTCTACATTCTCACTAGTATTATCTTTCATCTTCACATTAGTCATGAACTGAGATGAAGGTAAAAGATCTTTTATTAAAGCCTCTAAAGAAAATTCTGCCAAAACCCCGTATTTTTTCACTCCAGCAAAAATTTTTGTAATACCCTCTTGGCTTTGATTTAATAATTGAACTTGTTGGTTAAAATTTCCAACTTTTTCATCTACCTTTGTTAATGCTGCAGTCATATCTTTAGTAACACCTGTCGACAAGTTGTTGAATGAAGTAGACATTGCACCAAGTGATGTATTAATTGTATTATTCAAAGTATCTTTTAAACTTGAAATTTCTAATTTTAAATTAGCTATTTCTTCTGCTTCCTTATTTTGATTTTCATCTGTTGTTTTAGTTTTTAAATTTAAGTACAGGATAGCTAAAGCCACTCCTAATAATAAAACCAAAATAATTAATAAAACTGTATCCATGATTCGTATGTTATACCTCCTTGATTATATTTAAAGTTTTTTTCAATTTACTTTTACGATTAGATTGTTTTTTAAAGTAACTTCTGCAAAAAATTCTTTCCCAGAATTACTTGTTAAATGAGGTCTATTACTGCCAACCAAAATGCCATTAGACTTATATTCCAGCCCAAAAATGCTAGTTTCTGTGTAATTAAGCTTTTTACCAATATTAGCTTTAAGCTCTTTTTTTGATCTGTAATTAAAAATAAGCATTAATTGAGTAACCTTTTTGGAACCTTCCCCATCATAATTTCCTTCATATCAGAAAATTCATTGGCAACATGATTTTGAACTGTTTTTATAAAAGAATTAATTGTTTTTTTATCAAAACCTAAATTTTTAAGAATATCTTTAGCCTCTTTTTCATTTTCAGTTGAAATATAGTGCTCGGCTATAGATAAATATCTAAAGAAAACTTCTTTTTGATTTTCTGTTTTAAGTTCAGATAGTTTCAACTCCATTAAGTAACTTTTATCCATGATTTGGTAAATATCTTTAGGCAATGATTAGACGTTCCAGAGTGTTAAAAGTTTTATCGATATTCTTTCTTTTTAAAGTACACTCCCATACATCAATTACTTTCCAGCCTAATTTAATTAATTTACTTTTATTCAAAAAGTCTCTTTTCTTATTAAGCTCCAATCTTTCTATCCAATATTGAGTTTTAGTTTTTGGTACATTGCTATGAGCGCAGCCATGATAATGCCAATAGCAACCGTGGACATTTAAAATTGTTTTATGTTTATGAAGAACAATATCTGGTTTACCAGGAAGTTTTTTTACATGAATTCTAAATCTGTATCCGTTCTCATATAGTTTAGATCTTATTAATTTTTCTGGTTTTGTATTTTTAGACTTTGATAATGCCATATTTAAAATTTCTTAATTCATTTAATTAAATTCAGATTGTTTTTTTCACTTATTACTTTTACTACAGTACTTAAATCGTTAAAATTTTTCTTATCTTCATATCTTCTAAAAACTTCTTGATCTAAATTTGAAAAATGGTCATCTTGAAATTTCTCATTTGATATTGATTTATCTAAAGCTGCAAAATTTCTAAGTTTTCTCCATACTCCTGTGGGATTTCTAAAATTATCATTAGGATCAAAATTTTCTCCATGTTCATTTTTAAGTAATTTGATTGCTGAACTAATGGAACTATGGACTTCTCCAACCTCACCCAATATTTCTTCTTTGTCCTCTTTATGATAAAACCACAAACAAATAGATAATTCATTTCTTGTCCAAGGAGGATTTTTTTTCTTTTCACTTTTATTACCTGATCTAGCATCAATATCTTTCCAAATACCAAATTCATCCTTTATTTCAGAATTTATTTCTGAAGGACTCAGATCCCAAACATCTTTATTTTTAGAAAGTATTAAAATATCTTTATATAATCTTGGATAAAGAACTCCTTTTTGATTATATTCAGTACCATTATCATCTTTTATTTTTCGATGATTATCTGCTCCTTTTCTTTGCTTTCCAGCTACTGGATCAAAATATAAATCATAGCAAAGTTGAACTACGCTTGGGTTTTTCCATAAATCCATTCTTGAAATGAATTGTTCACACATATTTGATCCCTGATGTGTTGGAGTAGATAAGCAAAATTTTAAGCTTTCAACTTGTGTCGGGTTTGTTGCGACTAGTATCCAAGGAGTCCTTATTAAATGTCTTTTCCCTTGAAAAAATCTTTTTTTGTAAATAAATCTAACTATTTCCGTTGCTCTACCACTAAATACATTTTTTATGTAAAAAGCAGTTAGCCAATTCCATAAATTTACATCATTATTAATTTTTGCAAAATCACATTTGGAAAGTTTATTAAATAGATACACCCCAAGCTCATGCCTGTCCTTAAAACTTTTTTGCTCTATCTCATCTGCTTGTTCAACTGTCTCTACTTTCGATACATTTTTAGATAACTCAATAATTTGTTTTAATAATTTTTGAACTTTCGTGCTTTCTAACTTATTTTTTTTTCCAACAGAACAAAGTTCTTCAATCTTATTTTCAAATTCCTCATTACCTGTCTTGTTAAATCTCTTAATTTTAATCATTTTTTCCACAATAGCTTTTTGTTTGGCTCTATGTCCTCATTTGGCATTATATCGATAAGTTTAAGATTTTTTTTATTTGGTTTTTCTGTAAATCTTGATACAGCATCATTTATCCATTTTTCACCTTCTGTAAAATTTTCATCTCCAGAATAAAAATCAGATTTTGATGGTGGTTTTCTTCCAACAAGTTCAGAAAAGTGTTTAACCCAATTTTTTTGATATTCACAATCTTGAAATTCATCTGGCATTAGTAAATATTTTGTTAGAACTTGATTTATTGCTGCTGTGAAAATAAAAACTTTAAAAAAATTTGACTCCTTTAAAAGGACTTTAAGACCATAATTTTTTTTAAAATAAACAGTTGGGATTTCATCAGGGCTTACCTCAATTTCAAAAATTCCATCCTGCTCCCTCTCTGCATATTTTAATAAAGTACTTCCTTGTTTAGGTTTAATTGGTTCTATTAAACATAAAATATTTTTATTTTTATCAACTATCTTAAAAGAAAAATTTAAACCATCTCTAGAAGTTTCCACATCTTTTATTTCACTCAAAGGATTTTCAACAGTCCCAAAATCAAAAGGGGTTGAAACAAAATTATCACCAGATGTAGAATAAAGTTGAATTCTGATCTTTGAGTCACCAGGAAAGTCTCTTTTTTTATCAAAGTTAAAAAATGGTTCAAACTTTATACCGTTGTCGGTATCATAAATTTTTATTTCAACCTCTGGATTATCACCACCAGTTCTTAAGAAATCTTTTCTTCCAGTATAATTAAAAGTACTTACACCCATATTCTAATTTTCAATTTTTCCTACCCATGGTCTAATAGTCAGGTCAGAGGGCACTCCCTTTTTTGAAGAAAGTTTATTTGTTATTAATTCATAATAAAAATCACTATTTTCAACTTTAAATGTAATTAAATTTCCTTCTTCCCCACCTTCATCTAAATCCTTTAGTCCTTTTTTTTCAATATTAAACTTTGATCCTATATCCTTTTTAAAATGAAAATCATTTATAGGATCATAAAATTTTTTACTTCTCTTGCCGCCATATTTTTGAAGATCTTCATAAATATGCAGCCTTACATTACAAGGATATAAATCTTTACAATTATTTAATAATCGTTTTTCTAATTTCTTTTTTTGTTTTTTTAGCCTATTTAAATCATCCTCTGTAATATCTTTTTCTTTTGCTTCATCATCTTTCAATTCTTTTTTCTCTTTCTTTTTCTTATCAATTTCAATTAATTTATTTATCTCATCAATATTTTTTTGAGTTTCCTTTTCAACATCTGATCCTGAAATTGCAAAGCCATATTTTTTATTTTTTTCTAATTTCCTAATTTCATAAATTTTTGGATCATCAAATAAATATTTTGGAATTTTAAATCTAGTTACTTTTCCGTTTCCATCAGTATCTGAAGAGCTTTCATCCTCATTCTCATCATCATCACCAAATCCAAACCAATCTTTTGTAGCATCAATACTTTTGGACTCAGCATCACTCTCTACAAGAGCGTTATGAAATGACTCAGATAAATTTTTAATAAGTCTAATTTCATTACTAGGCCTAACATAAATGTTTTTTTCTTTTAAAGTTGCTGCATCAAAAGTTTTATGATTTTCAGATTCTGATAGTCTGCAAAATTCTGCGGTTTCTTGATCATCTATAATTGTCAATCCATGAACGTCTCTCTGATCAAATTTTCTTTCACCAGAAACAGGCATTAGCTGTCTAATTAAATCATCGCACCCATGATTTGACTCTGTTTTTTTAATAAAAAATTTCACTGATGCGTCAAAACTTGAATTATCTTGCTTTTCAATATTAAAAGTTGCTTTTACACCAATTAATTTTTCATTATCAAAATCTTTAGAAAGTCTATCTAATTCCTCTTTTGATATAAAATTTTTTTTAAATTTTGAAGAATGCTCATCAATCTTTAAAATAAAAAAATCCTCATTATTAAAAGCACTTACATTGTTAAGAAAATCAAAATATTTCTTATATTTATTTAATTCTTCAGGTAAGTGTTTTTTGACAAAATCTATAATTTTTTCTCTGTTTAAAATTTGTCCATTAATCTCAAGTTCTATTTGATTGTTAAAAATTGCATATCTGTATCTATCAACAATATTTCTATACATTAATTTCCATGAACAAACTTCTTGGTTTGGAAATGGAACAATCATACTCAAACCTGGTTCATCAAATTCTCTAGTTAATTTTAAACCCTGATGTATCTCTTTAAGTTTATTTTCATCCATAACAGGTGAAAAATAATCATTTTTCATTACACCAAATCTTGCGAATGGGTCTAAACTATTTCCATTTTTATCCTCATTTTTTCCTAATACTGACAAACCACAAAATATTTTTTTTCCTTTTTTTTTATCTGATGGCACAGAGTAAGAAAAAAATGTCTGAATATTAGATGAGTATGCAAAAGTTAATCTTCCAATTCCAACGCTGCCTCCTTTACCTTTTTCTTTATCACCTGAAAATATAGACCACCAGAAAGCATAAAAGTCATTTCTTTTATTATCTATTTTCCTTTTGTGAATATCTGGATCTCCTGTAATACCAGTTGTATTAAAATCCTCAAATAACAAACAAGGTACCTCTTTAATTTTTTTATTTAATATATCTTTATTTTCATTTTCTATTGCGTCTGATTTATCAATGAAATCTTTAAAATTTTCATCTACTAAATTTTCGTGAAAAAAGTCATAAGAAACTTTTACTAAAGAAATTTTGATTTTCGGTTTTTTTCCCTTCTTGAGAGTTATCACCTGTATTTTGAGTACCCTCTTCACCTAATGGAGTAGAATGTTCATCAAAAAAATTTTTTCTTATAGGAGGCAATGATGGAGCTGTAATGTTTGGTCTGTAACTCTCTCGATGCCAATAAGGCAAATTTTTACTCATAATTTTTCAACTCTCTTTTTATAACCTTGATTTCATTTAAGCATTTGCTTAAAATAAATCTGCTTTTTAAAACTTTGATAAATTTTAGTGTATTAGTTGGTAAATTAAGTATTTTGTTTAATAAAAATAATATTTTATTATTTTTATAAAACTCTAATTCTGTTTTTTTTGTAAATTCAACACTCTGTAAATATATTGTATAATCCTTTGCAAATTCTTGAGCGTATTGCAATCTATCCTGCAAACAAGAATGGAAATAATTTTTTTTCAATCAAATTCCTTTATAGTTATTTTTTAACGCGTACAAGCTACATAGAAAGAAAGAAAGGTGTAGCTTTGCACGCATTAAAATTTGCACAGTTAACTTGCTAATTGCAACTTTTGAACTTAAGCATAAGACAAAACCAGGATGCACTCTGGTGAGAGGTTTACTATAAGTTCTAACGATAGAGTTGCATACCGTGTATGACAACCTCCTCTTTATAACGTGCATCAATTCCATAATTCGCATAATTAAAAGTATTTTTTTTCCCTATCTACTTTTGTAAAAGCATGCCTCAAATTACTTAAAGCATCCTGTAAATTTTTTATGATAACTTTGGCCTCCTCATCTGAATACTCATAGCTATTTTTATTAGCCATGTTCTCACACAGTCCAATTGCTTCAATAGCTCTTTTAAGCCTTTTTTCCCTGTATTTGATAAATCTCTCTCTTCGGGTTAGCTTTTTTTCTTTATCCTCTTCTGACATTTTTTTTCCTTTCTTTTCTATTTTGTCTAAAGCGTTCAATTCTCTTGTTATTTCCCATAAATTGAGGTTTTTTCTCTCAAAAATACCAATATAACTACCTAAACTATCCATAAACCTCTATATAATACAACATTATTGTTTTGTCTAGTGTTATTTTTAAATTATTTGTATATTTTTGTTCTGTGTAATACATTTTGCTTTTATTACACAACATTATGGCTATATTGTGAGTTGTATGAAAAAAAAAATAGCTGAATTATTCTGTGGTGCTGGAGGTTTTGCTGAAGGAGCCAAAGAAGCAGGATTTAAACATGTATGGGGTGTCGACAATCATCAGGACTCTTGTAAATCATTTGAAGATAACCAGGGATGCGAGTCTTATTGTGAAGATATTGAAAATTTTACTAAACCTTCGAGACTAAAGAAAATTAGAGAAAATCATGGAGATATAGATGGTCTATTATTTGGTTTTCCATGCAATGATTTTAGTTTGGTTGGAAAAAATCAAAAAATGGAAGGTAAATTTGGAGGGCTTTACAAGTATGCATGCAAAGTTCTTAACTTTTTTGAACCAGAATTTTTTGTTGCTGAAAATGTTACAGCTCTTGGAAAAAAATTAAAATTTAATTCATCTGAACAATTACTTGTAAAAGATATTTTTGATAAAGAAAAGTTACAAAATCAAAATTATCAGAATTTTAAAAAAATAATGGGAGATCTGGCAAATTGTACTGAAAATGGTTATCGAATTTATGCAGATAATTATAAATTTGAGGAATATGGTGTTCCTCAAACTAGACACAGAATTATATTAGTTGGATTTAGAGAAGATTATTTTATCAAAAACAAAATAAATTTTGAAAAACCAAAAAAAATTGAGGGTGACTTTGTAACCTGTAAAAAAGCTTTAGACAAAATACCAAAATGGGCAACACACCAGGAAAAAACCAAACATGATGATAAAGTAATCAGACGTTTACAAAAAACAGCTGAAGGCAAAAACGTTTGGGATTTAGGAAATGATGAAGACGGATTACCAGGTGTCAAAAAAGCAAGAATGAGTCATATTTACAAAAGATTAGATAGTTCAAAACCTGCTTATACAGTAACTGGAAGTGGTGGTGGCGGAACCCATGTTTATCATTATAAAGAAGACAGAGCTTTAACAAATAGAGAAAGAGCAAGATTACAAACTTTTCCTGATAAATATAATTTTTTTGGTGGTAAAGAGTCTGTTAGAAGACAAATCGGAATGGCAGTTCCAGTGCTGGGAGCAGAAAAAATAATGAAAGCTGTAAAAAAATCTTTGAAAAAATCAAAAAAACAAATTTCTTTTCATCACGATTGGATGATTAAAGGAAAAGGGAAGGATTTATATTTTACTGGAAAAGAAGATTTAAGTCCTCAGATGAGTTTTGATTTTAATAATTAAATGATAAGATAATAAATGGAATTAATTTTTATATTAAAAATTTTATTTGTTATAGGTGCTCTTATTGCGCTTTATGCTGTGATAAGAAATCTTGATATTATCAAAATTATATTAATTTATTGGAAAGACTTAATTTTTAGAAAGTAATTTTACTATTTTTTTAAGACCCATTTTATTATTGGATGACTTAGAAATCATCATGCAGGCCTCTGATCTTAATATTTCTCCATCCTTCAAAATACGTAGATTGTTTGCTTTTAACGTTTCTCCGGTAGAAGTGATATCTGTAATTATTTCCGATGAGCCGGTAAAAGGATAAGCTTCAGTTGCACCCAAACTATCAATTAATTTGAATTGAGTAACGCCCTTTGAAAACAAAAATTCCCTTGTTAAGTTTGGATATTTTGTTGCTACTCTTAATCTTTTCTTTTTCTTATCTTTAAATTCAAATGCAATTTCCTCTAAATCTGCAACTGTTTGTACATCTATCCATGGATCAGGAATTGCAACTACTAATGTGGCCTTCCCAAAATTATATCTTTTAAACACATTGACTTTCTTTTGAGTGTTAATTTCACTTTCCTTTAATAAATCAAAGCCAGAAAAACCTATGTCTAAAGATCCGTCTCCAAGTCTTTCTATGATCTCTCTTGCATGAAGATATAAAATCTTAATATTTTTAAATTGTTTTATTGATCCTAAAAGGTCTCTCTCTCCTCTTTCAGAAATGAGATTTAATTTATTTTTTTTAAAAATATTTAAAACATCTTTTCTAAGTCTACCTTTGCTTGGAATTCCAATATTTAAAATATTTTTTGTCATTAGTAATTTAAATTTAAAGCAGCACCAACTGCTGGAGTTTGTTTTTTTGATCCTAAGTCTGAAATTAAACCATCATAACGTCCACCATTAATAATATTTTTTAATGATTTTTTGGATTTAATATCAATCTTAAAAACCATTCCGGTGTAATATTCTAGTTGCCTTCCAAAGGATGCTGAAAATACTACATTTAATTTTGAAACCTTATTATTAGAGATTGGAAAATATTTTTGATCTACAGCTAAATTTATTTTGTTTTTTTTAAAAAATTTATTTAACTCAATTGCTGCTTTATTTATGGGACATTTAATTTTTAAGAAATCTTTAATTATTTTTGAAACATTCTTTCCTTTACTAGCTCTTCTAGGATCTTTTATTTTCTGATCAAACCTTTTTAATATTTCATTAATTGTTCTTCCTGCAACAATATTTGATAAATCCTCTTTAAGCATTTTCACGTAACGCTTTTTATCTATTTCGACAATTGTCGGATCTACATCTGAATTAGTTTCTAATCTTTTTAATAAATCATTAAAATATTCTTCTCTCCAGAAGTGTCTGGATAATCGTAGCTTCCATCTCTTTGGAATATCCAATTTTGAAATTAACAAATTAAATATTTCAACATTTCCAATAGTAAGTGTTCCTGAAGAATATTTGATATTTTGAAGCGATTTAAGAGATGTATTTATAATTTCTTTATCATCATTTTTTTCATCCTTAGATCCTAAAATTTCAAATCCAATTTGATTTCTAATGATCGAATCTTTTTTGTTTTGTGATTTTCGATAAGCTTGACCACTGTAAAAAATTTTTTCTTTACCTTTTAAATTATTTTCTAAATATCTTAAACAAGATGCAATCGTCAAATCTGGTCTTAGACATAACTCACTTCCATTCTGATCAGTAAAAGAAAAGATAAATTTTCTAAAATTTTCTCCCGATCTTTGAACGATATGATTGGCCTCAATTACTGAGGGTAAATCAATATATTTAAAACCCCTAGATTTTACTGATCTAAGGATATTTTCAGATAAGTTTTTTGACTTCATCAATTAAATTTTCTTTTGGAAATGTTTTATTGTTTTCACCCTTAACACCTTTAAGGCTTTTTATAGTGACTGTATTTTCATTAAATTCATTTTCACCGCATATTATTGCAACATCCAACTCACGTTTATTTGCTAGGGTTAGTTGCTTACCTAAATTTTTTTTTGTATCTAAAAAAATTTCAGCATTGATATTATTATTTCTTAATAGATCTAAAATTTCATAATAACTTTTAAGATATTTTTCATCCATTACACAAACTAAAACTGGTTTTTGACTATCTACTTTTACTTGATCCAATTGCATTAAAGCAAATAACAATCGATCAACACCAAAACTAATTCCAGTACCTGGAATATCCACTCCTTTAAATCTCGAAATTAACTTGGCGTACGATCCCCCAGAACAGCAACTGCCTAAAGAAACTTCTTTACCTTTGTTATTTGTAACTTTTAAATTTAAATTGGTTTCAACAATAAATGAATCATAGTACGAGAGACCTCTCACTATACAGAAATTGTTCCTAACTTGGTCTATGTTTTTTCCATAACCAAGTATTTTATATAATTCCTCTAATTCACTAATACCCTCTTGAGATAATGGATTTTTTAATGTTTCTTTTAATTCTTTTAAATCTTTAATTTTTAAAAAATTAAGTATTTCAGACGCTTGTTCATCGTTTAAATCTGCACCTTTGGTAATTGCACCACTTATATCTTTTCTCTCTTTTTTAAGAAGATCTTCAACACCTTTTAAACCAAAACCTGGTTTATCTAATTTATCAATTGCCCTAATTACTTTTACTTGCTTTTCTTCTGATATTTTTAAATCATCTATTAATCCTTGAACTATTTTTCTGTTACTAATGTTAATTGTAAATTGATCTTTTTTTAGTCCACAATCTAATAAAGTACTTGATATTAAATTACAAAGCTCAGCATTTGCCTGAGCAGGATTAACATTTCCCACGATGTCAAAATCTGCTTGCATAAATTCCCTGTACCTTCCGTTACCAGGCTTTTCATTTCTAAATACATTTTGAATCGCATATCTTTTAAAGATTGATGGAAGCTCTTGATTATTTTGAGCAACAAATCTAGCTAGTGGGCTTGAGAGATCATACCTAAGAGTAATGCTTTTTTCTCCATCCTGAAATGAGAATACATCAGACATAGGATTAGCGTCATCTTCTGCCAAAAAAGATCCTATATTTGAACTTATCTCAAACGAAGGGGTTTCCAGAGGCTCTGCTCCAAATTTAATAAAATTATTCTCAATAGCTTTTAAAAGCTTTTTTTTGAGAAGAAGTTTTTTATCCCAACGATCTTCAAATCCTGAAGGTAATCCAGGAATTAATTTTTTTTCTTTATTCATTCTTTTGGTACCCGGGCTGAGAGTCGAACTCAAACTTAAAGTTCCACAAACTTCCGTGCTAACCATTACACCACCCGGGCTTATCCTATTTGTTTTTATCTTATTTTATGTGGATTTAAAATTATAATATAAATAAATAGCCTACTGGCTATGGAAACAGTTTCTGTGAGTACTTCTAAAAGTCTTTCTGTATGTAATATTTATATTCATGAGCAGTCTTTTAGACAAAAAAAATTAATATTCAAGGTCTAAATAGAAAAAGGACGTTTATCTATTTGATAGATAAAACGCCCTTTAAATTGAATTTACAAAAACAGTTAATCTACTTTTTTTAAGTTAACTGCTGAAGGTCCTTTTGGTCCATCTTCGAGAGTGAATTCAAGTTTATCCCCTTCATTTATATATCTCATACCAGCAGCTTTTACAGCGCTA
>CACBRW010000008.1 GCA_902541745.1 uncultured Pelagibacteraceae bacterium
ATTCATTACAGCAGATAAAACAGGTCCAAAACATATTAATTTAAAAATGACTAGAGCTAAACTTGAAGCTTTAGTTGAGGACTTAATTGCTAGAACGATGCCTCCATGTGAAACTGCACTAAAAGATGCAGGAATTACTGCTAGTGAAATTGACGAAGTAGTTATGGTAGGTGGTATGACTAGAATGCCAAAAGTAATTGAAGAAGTGAAAAACTTCTTTGGAAAAGATCCTAACAAAAGTGTAAACCCTGATGAAGTAGTTGCAATGGGTGCTGCTATTCAGGCTGGTGTATTACAAGGTGATGTTAAAGACGTACTTCTATTAGATGTAACTCCACTATCACTTGGTATCGAAACGCTTGGGGGTGTATCTACCAAACTGATTGATAAAAATACAACAATACCAACTAAGAAAAGTCAGGTATTTTCAACTGCTGAAGATAATCAGCCAGCCGTATCAATTAGAGTCCTACAGGGTGAGAGAGAAATGGCAGCAGACAATAAACCTTTAGGTAATTTTGAGTTAGTGGGTATAGCGCCAGCTCCAAGAGGTGTTCCTCAAATTGAAGTTACATTTGATATTGACGCTAATGGTATCGTAAATGTATCAGCAAAAGATAAAGGAACTGGTAAAGAGCAAAAAATTCAAATCCAAGCTTCAGGCGGACTAAGTGATGAAGAAATCGAAAAAATGGTTAAAGATGCAGAAGCTAATAAAGAAGCTGATAAAAAGAAAAGAGAGTCTGTTGAGGTTAGAAACCAAGCAGATACTCTAATTCACTCCACTGAAAAGAATTTAAAAGAGCATGGATCAAAAATTTCTGATGCAGAGAAAAAAGCAATTGAAGATGCGTCATCTGCTGTAAAAGAAGCTTTAAAAAATGAAGATATTGAAGATATTAAGAAAAAGACTGAAGCATTAGTTCAGGCTTCAATGAAACTTGGAGAGGCAATCTATAAATCACAACAAAGTGCAAAACCTGAGTCTGGAAAAGATGATGGTGGAGATGATGCAGGTAAAAAAGACGAGAATGTTGTTGATGCTGATTTCGAAGAAGTAAAAGACGAGAATAAAGAAAAAAGCGCTTAAACTGACATTTATTTGTCTGGGGTAATTTGATGGCTAAAAGAGACTATTACGATGTCCTAGGCGTTAATAAAAGCGCAACCCCTGAAGATTTAAAATCTGCATACAGACGACTAGCAGTTAAATATCACCCTGATAAAAATCCTGGAGACTCAAAAGCAGAAGAAAAATTTAAAGAAGCTAGTGAAGCTTACGGAATACTGTCAGATAAAAAAAAAAAGCAAAACTACGATAATTTTGGTCACGCTGCATTTGAAAACGGTGGTGGTAGACCTGGTGGAGGTTTTGGTGGATTTAGTGGAGCAGATTTTTCAGATATTTTTGAAGATTTCTTTGGAGATTTTGGTGGTGGTGGAAGATCAAGAAATAGACGATCAAATAACAGAGGCTCTGACTTAAGATATGATTTATCAATTTCTCTTGAAGAAGCTTACAGTGGAAAAAAACAAGACATAAAATTTTCAACAACAGAAAGATGTGGAACATGTAAGGGAAATGGTTCTAAACCGGGTTATTCACCTGACAGATGCTCATATTGTGGAGGGAATGGTAGAATCAGATCTAACCAGGGTTTTTTTACTGTTCAACAGACTTGTCCTCAATGTAATGGAAATGGAGAGGAAATTACTAACCCATGCAACGACTGTAATGGACAAGGAAAAAAACAAGCATCCAAAAAAATTTCAGTAACAATTCCAAAAGGTGTTGATGATGGAACAAGAATTAGGTTAGCTGGCAAAGGTGAAGCAGGAAGTAGAGGTGGGGCAACAGGTGATTTATACTTATTTATTAATGTCCACTCGCATGAATTATTTAAAAGATCTGATGAAAATTTATTCTTTGAATTTCCACTATCTCTTGCTGACGCTGCATTGGGTACAACTATTGAAATTCCAACAATTGATGGAGGAAGAGCAAAAATTAAAATTCCTGATGGAACACAAAATGGTAAACAATTTAGATTAAAAGGTAAAGGTATGCCTTTTATGAGAAGAGGTGATTTTGGGGACTTATATGTTCAAGTTAAAACGGAAGTACCTGTATATTTAAATAAAAAACAAAAAGAATTATTGGAGCAATTTAGAGAAATTGAAAACGATAAATCAAATCCAAGTATTAAAAAATTTTTTGAAAAAGCAAAAAGTTTTTGGAAAAGTTAATGGATAACTTTGTTGATAAATTCAATAAAGCATTAAACTTTCACAAAAATAATCAACTTAAGATTGCATTAGAAATTTATTTAAAATTATTTGAAAAGGAAAAAAACAACTTAAATTTACTATATTTAATTGGAACATGTTATCTTCAAATAAAAAAACCAAGTTTGTCTGTACACTATTTTGAACAAGCAATTAAAATAGAAAAAAATCATCTACCAAGTTTAAACAACCTTGCAAATGCTTACTGTGAGTTAAACAATTTTCAGAAAGCAATAATAATTTTTGAAAAACTTTATAAAAAAAATCCGTCAAACAAAGATATAAAAAACAATTTAGCAAATTGTTATAGCCAATTAAGATATTATGAAAAAGCAATAAAACTTTACAAAGAAATTATTGAGGAAGATTCAAGTGATTATATGGTTTTTAACAATATTGGAAATGTATATAAAAATTTAAATAATCACGAAGAAGCGTTAAAAAATTATAAAATTTCTTTAACGATAAATAATAAGTTTACATTAGCTTACAATAATTTAGGACAATTATTATGTGATTTAGGAAAATATGATGATGGATTAAAAATGTATGAACAAGTGTTACTTATTGATCCAGAATACAAAAATATTATAGGAAAAGTTCTTCACACAAAACAAAAAATTTGTAATTGGAAAAATTATGAAAATTTAAAATCTAAAATTTTAAGTGATATTAGAAACTCAAAACTAGTAAATCCATTTATGATTCTGAGCCTTATAGATGATCCAAAATTACAAAAACTTTGCTCTGAAAATTTTATTAATAATAAATTCCCATCTACCGAATTGGTTAAAGATGAAAAAATAAGTATTAATAAGAGACCAAAAATTGCTTATTTTTCAAGTGATTTTAAAAATCATCCAATACTACACTTGAGCTTAGATATTTTTAAAAATCACAACAAATCAAAATTTGAGATATTCGGGTTTTCATTGTCAAAAAATAAGAAAGATGATTGGAATCACGATATTGAAAAATATTTTTCTGAATTTATTTATGTCCATGATAAGTCTGAAAAAGAAATTGCGAAGTTAGCAAAAAAAATAGGAATAGATATAGCTATAGATTTAAATGGATTTACAAAAGAAGGAAGACAAGGAATTTTTTTTAATAGATGTGCACCAATACAAATAAATTACCTTGGATATCCCGGAACAATGGGTGCTACGTTTTATGATTATATAATTGCTGATAAAACAGTTGTACCTGAATCAAAGAAAAATAATTTTACAGAAAAAGTTATTTATCAAAAAAATTGTTATCAACCAAATATTAATACAAGAAAAATTTCAGATAAAATATTTAAAAAGGAGGACTTCAATCTTCCTGAAAATAAATTTATATACTGTAATTTTAATTCAAACTATAAAATTACCCCTGAAATATTTAAAGTATGGATGCAAATTTTAAAAGCAGTTCCTGAAAGCGTTTTTTGGATATACTGCGATAATGAAAATATTGAAAAAAATCTTAAAAATGAAACAATTTTAAATGGAGTCAATCAAGAGAGAGTTATATTTGCAAGAAGACTAGAGATCAAAGAACACTTAAAAAGAATTAAACTTGCAGATATTTGTCTTGATACATTTCCTTATGGAGCCCATACATCTGCAAGTGACTCTATAAGAATGGGTCTTCCTCTTATAACAATTCAAGGCGAATCTTTTGTTTCCAGAGTATCATCTAGTATTTTAAATCAAGTAAACTTAAATGAATTAGTCTCCAACAATATTGAGGACTATAAAAAACTAGCTATTAAAGTTGGTAAAAATAAAGATTATTTAGATAATTTAAATAAAAAACTTTTAAATTCACTTAATAAAACATCATTATTTGATAGCATAATGTTTACAAAGAATTTAGAAAATATTTATACTGATATTTTAAAAAATTATGAAAAAAATTAATTTATCCATATCTGAACTGAACAATTCATCAAAGAAAAATAAAAAATTCTTTGAAAAAATTAAAGATTTCTGGAAAAACTAGATTAAAGTAATGTTTGATAATATTTTTCAGAGTATTATCAACAAATATATAAATAAAAAAAATAAATTATTTTACTATTTTTATTTTTCAATTTTTAAATTTTTAACAAAATCACAATTTATATTACCCTTTGAAAATTATAAATTTTATGCATCATTCGATAGAAAAAGTTTAAGTAGATGGATGCTCAAAAATTTAAGACCTTGGGATAAGAAAAATGTTGAAAAAGTAATCTATTTTATAAAAAAATATAATGGATCATTTATTGATTGTGGTTGTAATTTTGGAGCTTATTCAATTCCAATTGCGAAAGAATTTAAACATCAAAATGTTTATGCATTTGATGCATCCAAAAAAGCAATTCATAACCTTAAACGAAATATAGATCTTAATGAAGTAAAAAACATAAATTATTTCAACATTGGAATTGGAGATAAAAATACAAAAATGTATTTTAATGATGAAGTTAATAACCTTAAAAACGATGGTTCATTTAGATTTACACAAAATAATAATAATGAAAAAATTAATATTTATAAATTAGATGATATTTTTATAAATGAAAAAATTTCTCTCAAAGAAAACATAATTATAAAACTTGATCTTGAAGGCTTTGATTTTTTGGCTTTAAAAGGACTATCTGAAACTATACAAAAATCAAAAGTAATAATCTTTATTGAGATATCAAAAATGTTATTAGAAAATTCTGAAAATTTTTCAAATGAATTCGATTTTTTTATTAAAAATAATAGATTAAATATTTATGACTTAGATCTCAAAAGTAAAGATGTTAATGAAATAATCATGTCTCTCAATACAGCTGAAATAAAAAAAGAAACAATTGGAGACTATATTATTTCAAACCATAAATTATTGTAAAAGTTTTATATAAAAGTATAGTCTTGAAATTATTAGATATGAAAAAAATTAACTTAGCTATTTCAGGCTGTATGGGAAGAATGGGTCAACAACTGATTAGGTCTTCCAAAAAAAATAAGGATTTTAAATTAGTTGCACTTACAGAAAATAGAATAATAAATAAAAAATTTAATAGTGTAAAACTTGAATTAAATTCTGATAAAGCCTTTAAAAAAGCGGATGTGATTGTTGATTTTACTGTACCTGAATGTACTCTTGAAATACTTAGAATAGCTTCAAAACTTAAAAAAAGGGTTGTTATTGGAACAACCGGTTTTAATAGAAGCGAAGAAAATCAAATTAAGAAGTATTCAAAAAAGATACCCATTTTAAAGGCTGGTAATATGAGCTTAGGTGTAAATTTATTAATGTATTTAACTGAAATAGCATCAAAATCATTAAACGATGAATACCTAAGCAAAATATTTGAGATACACCATAAACATAAAAAAGACTATCCATCAGGAACAGCCTTAATGCTTGGGAAAGGAATTGCAGATGGAAAAGGTAAAAATTTATACAATATTATTGGTAAAAAATTCTTAAATAAAAAATTTTTTCCTTATGGAAAAAAAATTAATTTTAATTCAATAAGAAAAGGTGAAATTATTGGAGAGCATGAGGTAAAATTCTCAAGTGGTAAAGAAATAATCACATTAAATCATGAAGCTTTTGATAGAGCGTTATACTCAGATGGTGCTTTAACTGCCTCAAAATGGTTAATGAAAAAAAGATCAGGGTTATATTCTATGAGAGATTTGATTAACTTTTCATAATGAATGAAAAACAAAAAGCAAAAATAATAATTAAAACGTTAAATAAAATTTATCCTAAAACTCCAGTTCCATTAAAAAGTAAAAATACTTTTACGCTCTTAATTTCTGTGCTTCTGTCAGCCCAATGCACAGATGTAAATGTAAATAATGTAACAAAAAAAATATATCCAAAATATTTTAAACCAGAACATTTTGTGAGGTTAGGAAGAAAAAGAATTGAAAAATTAATTAAAAAAATTGGGATTTTTAGAATTAAAGCTAAAAGTATTTACTTGATGTCAAAACAAGTTCTAGAAAAACATAATGGTAAAGTGCCAAAAACTTTTGAGGAATTAGAAAAACTCCCTGGCGTGGGTCATAAAACAGCCAGCGTTGTGATGTCTCAAGGTTTTGGATATCCTGCTTTTGCTGTTGATACTCACATTCATCGGCTTGCGCAAAGATGGGGATTAACTAATGGAAAAAATGTAGTTCAAACTGAAAAAGATTTGAAGAGAATCTTTCCTAAAAAAACCTGGTCTAAGCTTCATTTACAGATTATTTTTTATGGTAGGGAGTATTGTAAAGCCAGGGAATGTTATGGTTTGACTTGTAAAATTTGTACGACCTGTTATCCAAATAGAAAAAAACCTGTAAGTACAGTTAAAGCTTAATATGAAAATTTTAGGAATAGGAAATGCTATAGTTGATGTCATTTGTAAGGTTGATGAAAATTTCATTATTCAAAATGAACTTACAAAAAGTACAATGAAGTTAATTTTTGATGAAAATGAATTTAAAAAATTATTAACAAAGCTTAAAATTGAAAAAACTGTTTCAGGAGGATCAGTCGCCAATTCAATTGTTGGTATATCTCAACTTGGAAATAAAGTAGGTTTTATTGGAAAAGTTTCTGATGATGAATTAGGTAAAAAATACGAGGCAGGATTAAGAGAAGAAAATGTAGAATATTTTTACTCGAAAAAAAAAGAGGATTTACCTACTGGAACATGTCTAATATTGGTCACACCAGACTCAGAAAGAACAATGTGTACATTCCTGGGTACCGCTGGAAAGATCAATGAAAATGATATTAACCTAGATGCAATTAAGAAAAGTGAAATTATATTTTTAGAAGGTTATTTATGGGATGAAGGAGAGCCCAAAAAAGCATTTGATAAAGCTATCAATTTTGCAAATAAAGTTTCTATGTCTCTTTCAGATAAATTTTGCGTGGACAGACATAAAAATGATTTTTTAGAATTGGTAAAAAATAAACTAGATATAACTTTTGCAAACGAACAAGAAATTATGTCCCTTATTGATGCTAAAAATTTTCATGAAGTTATTAGTTTTTCAAAACAACTCAATAAATTATTAATTATTACTAGAGGAGAAAAAGGATCTATTGCAATCAAAGGTGAGGATATAATTGAGTGCGATATTAAAAAAAATCTCAATATAGTGGATCTTACTGGCGCAGGTGATCTTTTTGCTGCTGGATTTCTTCATGGGTATATAAATAACTTATCAATTAAAGCAAGCCTTGATAAAGGTACTGAAATGTCTTCAAAAGTAATACAGCAAATAGGAGCAAGACTTTAAGTTATTTTTTTTTTCGTTTAAAGCTTCCCTTACCTTTTTTTGGCTTTACTACCTTTTGTTTATATTTTTTTGAAAATAAATCTTTAGCTATAAGATTTTTTTTATTTAATTTTGTAACCATCTCTTTCACTAACAATAAATTCACTATCCCCAAAATAATTTAAAATTTTTTTTCTTAATCTATAAACATGGGTTTCTACAGTATGTGTATCAAGTTTAGAATTAAAGCCCCAAACATTTTTTTGTAATTCCTCAATTTTAACAGGCAAATTTGACTCAAAAAGATACGAAATTATAGCCGCTTCTTTTTCAGTTAATTTCAATTTTTTATTATTTTGTATAAAATATCTTGAATTTAAATCCATAATGTATCTACCAATATTTATTTTAGATTTTTCATTAAATTTAACTTTTAAAAATTCGACGTTAACTTTTTCTAAAAACTTAGTAATTTTAATTGGAAAATCATCTAAAATTAATTGATTTACGTTTATTAATTTTGTTTTAGTGATTACTAATGAATTTTTGAATTCTCTTATTTTTTGCTCTAAAGTTGATTCATTTGAAACTTCAATAATTTTTAAGTTTAAATCATTATCAAGTTCCTTAATAATTTCATATAGTGATTTAAATTTAAATATGATTAAAATTTGTTTATCCATTTAATTATTAAGATATGATAATTTATCTAAAAAATAAACATACACTTCAGGTAGATGAGTTTAAATTTAAATGCTCTATAGGTAAAAGGGGTTCAACGAAAAATAAAAGTGAGGGAGACAAAAAAACTCCTATTGGAGTCTTTGAGATAGGTAATTTATATTATAGACACGATAGAATTAATCTTCCAGCAACCAAACTTAAATGTGTTAAAATAAAAAAAGAAATGGGCTGGTCCGATGATGTAAACTTTCCAAAGAAATACAATCAATTAATTAAAGTTAACAAAGAAGTTCATCACGAAAAACTTCATAGGAGGGATAATAAGTACGATCTATTAATTCCTATTAAATACAATTTTCACAGAAGAAAAATTGGAAAAGGAAGTTGTATTTTTCTTCATTTAACAAAAAACTATAATCCTACATTAGGATGTATAGCTTTAAATAAAAAAGATTTTTTAATAATGCTTAAGATCATAAAAAAAAATACAAAAATTAAAATTTCTTAAGTTCTACTTCCAAATATATTTGATCCAATTCTCAAAAAACTTGAATCAAATTCTACAGCTTTTAAATAATCTGAAGACATACCCATACTCAAATGTTCTAATTCAAGTTTTTCTTTTAAGATTTTCATCTTTTTAAAATAATTGTCAGATAATTGGTTAACAGGAGGAATGCACATTAAGCCAATAACGTTTAGGTCTAATAGTTTACAATAATTATATAATTCATAAAGATCTTCACTACTTACGCCATTTTTTTGATCTTCTTCTCCTATATTTACTTGGATAAAACATTTTATTTTTTTATTTTGTTTAATTTGTTCATCAGCTATTTTTTTTGCTAATTTTTTACTGTCTAAAGAATGAACATAATCGAATATTCTTAAAGCAAGTTTAACCTTATTAGTTTGAAGTCTACCTATCAGATGTAATTTTAAATCAGATCTTTCTTCTTTAATTTTTGTCCACTTTTCAATGGCTTCTTGAACCTTATTTTCTCCAAAATCTAAATGACCATAATCAATTAATGGAAAAACCTTTTCTAATTTAAATGTTTTTGATACTGCTATAATTTTTGGTACAGTTTTATGATTATCATTTTCTAATTTTGATTTAATTGAACTAATGATATTCTCGTATCTTTGAATTAACTCTGACATAATATTTAATGCTAAAATATTACTTTATTAACAAATTTGATACAAATTTAATTGATAAGCAAAGCAATGATACCACTTTAATTTATAGAAATTATTCTAATTTCAATTTAGAAAACATTTTAAATATTAAAAAATATACTAGAAAAAAAAAATTGAAATTTTTATTGGCAAATAATACAAAGCTTGCTTTGAAATTAAAACTAGATGGAGCTTATCTTCCTTCATTTAATAATGAAACTAACCATTTAAATTATTCAAAACCTAGAAATTTTTTAATTATAGGTTCTGCCCATAATCTAAAAGAAATAAGAGTAAAAGAAATTCAAGGTGCTAAAATAATATTTATATCCTCAATATTCAAAAGAAATAATAATTATCTAGGTATTAACAAATTCAAACTTTTTTCAAAACTCACCAAAATGCAAATTATTGCTTTAGGTGGAATATCGAAAAAAAATGTAAAAAAAATTAATTTATTAAAATGTGCTGGATATGCGGGTATTTCTTTTTTTGAATAAAAAAAGGCCCCTAAAAAGGGGCCCTTTTATAAACTTTATATCTAAATTAATTAGAATGTGAATGCTAAAGTAAGAGCATAACCAGATCTGTCATCAGTAGAAGTACCACCGATGTTATCAACTGAGTTGTGGTTAGCACTTAGAGACATAGATCCCATAGTGTATGACACAGAAATACCAGTTGCTTCTTGGTCTGATAATGAAGCTCCACCTTCGTACTCAACTTCAGATTGGTTAATAGATACTGACACATCATCATTTACTGCATACGAAAGACCATACGCTGTGAAATCTCTATCAGAGTTAGCTGTTTCTGAATCGAAGTCAGAAGCTTGCCAACCAAATGAGAAAGCATCCATAGTGTAAGTAGCGTATACGTTAGTGATATCTACACTTGCAGTACCTACTGTGTTATCTTCACCAGCACCACCACCAACAGTTAAACCTTCAACTAAGTCTACCATTTTGAAACCGTAGTCATTTGAAGATTCAACTTGAGTAGCTCCATCAGATGGAGTGTACGAAGCTGATATAGTTAAGTTATCCATTAAAGATGAGTTTGAATAATGGAACATGTTGTTTCCACCAGTACCACCGATTACAGTTTTTGTATCAGCACCTGTTACATCATCCCATGACTCTTCACCAGCTGTTGGAGTTACATCATCGATAGCATCCAATACTGAACTTCCACCGTCACCAGCAAAAGTTAATACACCATTGTCACCCATGTCAATAGTTAGGATTCTTGTATCCATGATTGCACCAGCAACACCATCACTTGAGTCGATGATTTGTTTAACTGAAATATTAAATCCGTTATCCATTTCACCAGACGCAGTAAATGTTACACCGTCATTCATTGACCAACCGTTACCAGTGTTTTGTTGCTCTTCACCAGCAAAGCTGATAGAAGCACCACCAGATACAGCTAGTTCTGCAGCGTTAGCTGATACAGATACTAAAGCACCTGCAAGAGCAGTTAACCCTACTTTTTTTAAATTGTTCATATTAATTACTCCTTATTTAATTGTTATTATTAATAATAAACATTGTACTTATATTAAAATTTTGATTATTTTCTCAAGATTGGTAGCGTTTAAGGATAATTTTTTTATTGATGTTGTATATTTGCAACACTTAATTTAATATTGATTTTAGTGTAATTTTAAGCTTTTTTAACTTATATTTCACCAATAATTATTTAAAAATCTACATTTTTTATTATGTTTTGGAAAAAAGCCAATTTTACAATCTTATTTATCATTTTTTTTGCATTTTTACTCAATTCTTGTGCCAATAGAGGAGATGCCAGAAAAAGCCCGCCTGATCCTAAAGAAAGAGTTAAAAGAAATATTGAGGAAGGAAGAGGCTTTAGGTTAATGGACAACATAAATAAGGGTGGAACTAGAAATTTTGATTTTGCAAGTTCAAATGAATTGTGGAGAGCATCATTAGATACTATTGATTTTATGCCACTTGCTTCTGTAAATTATAGCGGAGGAATAATTGTTACAGATTGGTATTCAGCTGATCAAAATTCAAATCAAAATGTAAAAATATCTATAAGATTTTTAACAAATGAAATTAGAAGTGATGCACTTGATATAAAAGTTTTTAAAAAAATATGTAATGAGTTAAATAAATGTACAATATCTGAAAGTACAGGACCATTGATAAAAGAGCTTAAAAGAAAAATTTTGAAAACGGCTAAAATTTATGAAGTCCAAAAAAAAGAAAAAAATTTTAAACCTTACGATCCTCCAAAATTAGGAAATTAATAACAATTTGTTTCAGTGGAAAGATACAATTTTAAAAAAATAGAGGAAAAATGGCAAAAAAAATGGGAGAAAAATAAAACTTTTTCAACCAAGTTGGACAAGAATAAAAAAAAATTTTATTGCTTAGAAATGTTTCCTTACCCCTCTGGTAAAATTCATATGGGGCATGTTCGAAACTATACTATAGGTGACGTTCTTGCGAGATACAAAACTCTTCAAGGATACAATGTTCTACATCCAATGGGATGGGACTCTTTTGGAATGCCTGCTGAAAACGCTGCTAGACAAAATAATTTAAATCCAAAGACCTGGACTGAAGAAAATATTACAACCATGAAAAATCAGTTAAAAAAACTAGGTTTATCAATAGATTGGGATAGAGAATTATCTACGTGCAGCTCAGATTATTATAAGCATCAGCAAGAACTTTTTTTAGAAATGTATGACAAAGGTCTCGTTTACAGAAAAGAAAATTATGTCAATTGGGATCCTGTAGACGAAACGGTATTAGCAAATGAGCAAGTAATTGATGGAAAAGGCTGGAGATCAGGAGCACCTGTTGAAAGAAGAAAACTTAACCAGTGGTTTTTCAAAATAACAAAGTTTTCTAGTAACCTACTAGAAGGATTGAAAGACCTAGCTGATTGGCCAAATAAAGTTAAGGTAATGCAAAAAAATTGGATTGGAAAATCGTATGGTTGTGAAATAAATTTTAAAATTGAGTCAAAAAAAGAAATTAAAGAAATAAAATGTTATACTACTAGACCTGATACTTTATTTGGCATGTCCTTTTTAGCTGTATCAATTGACCATCCAATAGCAAAATTTTATGAAAATGAACCTGAATTTATTAAATTTAAGAAAGATTGTTCAAGAACAGGAACCACGGAAGAATCTATAGCAATTGCTGAAAAAATTGGATTTAAAACAGACTTGCTTGCAATTAATCCCCTAAATACTAAAGAAAAAGTTCCAGTTTATTTTGCAAACTTTGTTTTGATGGACTATGGATTAGGAGCTGTTTTCGGATGTCCTGCTCATGACCAAAGAGATTTGGACTTTGCTATCAAATACAATTTAAAGATAACACCAGTAGTTATTCCAGATGGAGAAGAGAGCATAGAAATAAAAGATAAAGCTTATACTGGAGAAGGAAAATTATTTAATTCCCAATTTTTAAATAACCTCAAAGTACCTGCAGAATCTATCAATGAAACTATAAATTATTTAGAAAAAAATAATCTTGGAGAACGAAAAACAAATTTCAGATTAAAAGATTGGGGAATTTCGCGTCAAAGATACTGGGGTTGTCCTATACCTATTGCATACGACGAAAACAATAATCCAATCAAGATACCGAAAGAAATGCTACCTGTAAAATTACCTGAAATAGAAAAATTTAATTCAAACGGAAACCCTCTTGAAACATTAGAAGAATGGAAAACTATTAATATCGATGGAAAAAAATACAAAAGAGAAACCGATACTTTGGATACTTTTGTCGATTCATCATGGTATTATCTGAGATTTTGCTCACCAAAAAAATCTAATTATGGTTTTGATGAAGAAGAGGTTAATTACTGGATGCCAGTCGACCAATATATTGGTGGTGTAGAACATGCAATATTACATTTGTTATATTCAAGGTTTTTTATGCACGCAATCTCATTTGAAAATAAAAACTTTAAATTAAAAGAACCATTTAAAGGTTTGTTTACTCAAGGCATGGTCTGTCATGAAACATATAAAGATCAAAAAGGTAACTGGTTAAGCCCTGATGAAATTATAAATATAGAGGGCAAAAAATATCTAAAAAAGGATAAAAATCAAATTGTTAAAGTGGGACCATCTGAGTCTATGTCTAAATCTAAAAGAAATACTATAGACCCAGAGGAAATAATTAAAAACTTTGGAGCAGACTCAGTAAGATTGTTTATATTATCCGATAGTCCACCAGAAAAAGATGTGCAATGGTCTGATGAAGGAATAAATTCATCTTTTAAATTTATACAAAAATTATGGGTGTTAAATAAGAAAATAATTGAAGAGATTAATAAAAATCATACGGAGACAAACGATGTGGAACTTGAAAAGGTTACAAATCGTTTCATTGAAAGTGTTGAAAAAAATATAGAAAATTTTAGTTATAATAAAATAATAGCTAACATACATGAAACCTATTCATCACTAATTAAATTAATTGAAAAAAATTATGACAAAAAGAAATGGATTGAAAATTACAAAAATGTATTAATTACTTTAAGTCCAGTTCTACCACATTTTTCGAATGAATGTTTGGAAAATCTGAAAATTCAAGAAAATTTTGATAAATTAATGTGGCCACAAGTAAATAAAAATATTTTAATTGAAAATGAGGTAAATTTTGTAGTTCAAATAAATGGAAAAAAAAGAGCCATTATAAATGTAGGCAAAGGAATTAACAAAACAGAATTAATGAAAATAATTAATAAAGATGAGAAATTAAACAGTTATATTAAAGATAATATAATTAAAAAAATAATATTCATTCCTGATAAACTAGTAAATATAATTATTGTAAAATAAATGTTCAAAAGATTAATTTTATTAATTGTTACTTCTGTTTTTCTTCTGCAGTGTGGCTTTACACCATTGCACTCAAAGAAAGAAATTGATATGGAAAACTTTACTTTAAGAAATGTTGAATTATTGGGCGATAAAACTACCAACACCTATATCAAAATAAATTTTTCAAAATTTAAAAATACAGATGCTGAAAGAATTTTTGATATTAGAGGGGAAACAATTTTTTACAAAGATATTTTATCAAAAGACAAATCAGCAAACGTTACAGATTATAAATTATCAGTTAATTCAATTTTGAAAATATTTTTAAACAACAACCTAGTTAAAGAAATAAAAATTACAGAGGAAAAAAACATGAATAATATGAGTGATAAGTTTGAAGAACAAAAATATGAAAAAACTATAAAGAAAATATTTGCATCATCAATTTCAAGAAAAGTAATTACAGAATTATCTTTGATCAATGATAATTAAAAGTTTCGAAACTAATAAAATTAACCCTAAATTTAATTCTCTAATTCTATTATACGGTAAGAACGAAGGCTTAAAAAATCAAGTAATAGCTGACTTACTTAAAAATAAAACAAATAAAGAAAGCTATGAGGAAAAAGATATTCTGAATAGTGCTAATGATTTTATTGAAGGTTTATTAACAAATTCACTTTTTGAAAATGAAAAGATTATTATCATTAAAAGAGTCACAGATAAAATTTTAAAAATTATAGAAGAAATAAAAAAAAAAAATTTAGATAACCTGATAATAATTCTTAATGCGGATTTACTTGATAAAAAATCAAAATTAAGAATTTTATTTGAAAAAGATAAAGAAGACATCTGCATACCAATTTATCCAGATAATAATCAAACTTTAACTAAAATAATTCTCTCTTTTTTTAAAGAAAAAAATATTCATATATCTCAAACTAATATTAACCTAATTTTAAGTAAATCAAATGGAGATAGAGAAAATTTACAAAATGAATTAAAAAAAATTGAGTCTTTATGTTTAACAAGAAAAGTAATTACAGCGGAAGATATAAGTAAAATAACCAATCTTATAGAAAATCATAGTATTTCAGAATTAGCTGACAATTGTTTAGCTAAAAATAAAAAAAAAATAATTAAAATATTTAATGAAAATAATTTTAATAATGAAGATTATATTTTAATAGTCAGAACATTATTAAATAAATCAAAAAAAATTTTAAAATTATCGTATGAATTTCAAAAAAATAAAAATCTTGATTTAACTATTACATCTTCTAAACCACCAATATTTTGGAAAGAAAAAGAAATCACAAAACAACAATTACTACAATGGAAACCAGATGACATAAGAAGGTTTATTTACGAAATAAATGACCTTGAGCTTCACATAAAGAAGAATATTAGCAATTCAATTAACATACTATCAAATTTTATTTTAGAAAAATCTAATTCACAAGTTAATAGTTAGATTTGATTATATCTATGATTTTATTCAATTGATCTAAATCTTTATACTCAAATGATATTTTACCCTTATTTCTTTTGTTGTTTTGTATATCTACGTTCAAACCAATCTTATTAGATATAGATAGCTCAAGTGCAAGGATGTTAGTATCTTTAGTATTTTTAGATCTTTGTTTCTTAGTTTTAAATAATTGAACAAAACTTTCGGCTTGCCTAACAGAAAGTTTTTTTTCTATTATTTTATTCGCTACAAAGCTAGCATTTTCTAAACCAACTAAAATTTTGGCGTGACCTGAGGTTATCTTTTGTTTTTCGATTAATTTTATTACATCGTCGGGCAAAGTTAACAATCTTAGGGAATTTGATATATAACTTCTGCTTTTTCCAACAAACTTTGATACTTTCTCTTGATCATAAGAAAATTCATCTATTAATCTTTTATATCCTTGTGCTTCTTCAAGAGGATTTAAATCGTGCCTTTGAACATTTTCTACAATCGCAAATTCCAAAGATTTTAAGTCATCTGCTTCTGTAATAACAACAGGTACATTATGAAGCCCAGCTCTTTGAGCTGCTAACCATCTTCTCTCACCAGCAATAATCTCAAACTTAGATCTATCATTATTTGAATTTCTGACAATAATAGGTTGGATCATTCCTCTTTCTTTAATTGAATTAGTTAAATCTTCTAAACTAGACTCATCAAATATTTTCCTTGGTTGATACTTATTAGGGACCAAGTCACCAATTGATAATTGATTTTTTTGAGTCTCAACTTTTGTTTCCCCAATCAAAGATGATAGGCCTCTACCTAAGCCTTTTTTAATTTTATCCATTAAGCAGCACTACCAATTTGTGACTCTTGACTCATAAACTCGTCAGTAAAACTAAAATAAGATTTGCTTCCAGGACATGTTTTATCGTAGATTAATACAGGCACACCATGAGAAGGTGCTTCTGAAAGTCTTACATTCCTTGGTATTACAGTAGAATAAACTTTTTCATTAAAATAGTCTCTAGCTTCTTTCTCAACTTGTGATGAAAGCTTATTTCTTTTGTCATACATAGTTAAAAGTATACCTCTGATTTTCAAATCTGGATTTAAACTTATTTTTATCCTTTCGATTGTTTTCATGAGCTGGGTTAAACCCTCTAAAGCAAAAAATTCAGTCTGAAGTGGTACCAATAGTGAGTTTGAACTTACAAGGGCCATTACTGTTAACAAGCTCAATGAAGGTGGACAATCAATCAATACATAATCATATATACCTCTAGAATTGTTTAAATATGAGGCTAATTTAGTCTTCAGTATAAATGCCCTGTTACTATCATCAGCCGTCTCTACTTCTAAGCCCGATAAATCTACATTTGATGTAATAATATCTAAATTTTCAAATTGTGTTTTTTTAATCGCCTGACTGATTTCTTTGGTTCCATTCAATACTCCATAGATTGTATCGCTTGAGCTCTCCATATTAGATAATCCCAGACCTGTGGTAGCATTACCTTGAGGATCTAGGTCAATTACTAAAATTTTTTTGTCTATCTGAGATAAACCAGCAGCAAGATTTATCACAGTTGTAGTTTTTCCGACCCCACCCTTTTGATTTATAACTGAAATAATTTGCATTTAATTTTTTTATAATGTTTTTAATTTATTTTTTTAATTTTTTTAATGTTTATTAAAAAAGAATCTTCACTTGTTAAACTTTTTTTTTCTGTATATTCCAGCTCCCAAATTTTTTTAGAATTTTCAAAAACTTTTTTTCCTTTTTTCCCCATAAAGAAAATTAAATTTTTATATTTTGAAAAATTTTCATATACTAAATCTAAAACTACCGGCATTGGTTTGAATGCTCTAGACATTATTGTTCCTGTTTCTAAATTTTTTATTTCAAAAATATTTTTTTGAAAAACTTTTGTTTTTAATTTTAATTTTTCTGACACTTCCTTTAAAAAATGGCTTTTATGGTAGCTTTTTTCATACAAATTAACATACATGTTATTTTTCATACTTTTTAGTATGATTGCCACAATAATACCTGGAAAACCACCTCCTGAACCTAAATCTGTGGTTGTATTGCTATTTAAATCAACAAAATCAATTATTTGTGCGGAATCTATAATATGGCGCTCAATTATGGTCTTTTTTGATGATGTATTTTGGCTAATTATGTTGATTTTTTTATTTTTTTCAAGAATCATGGATATATAGTTTTCAAAGTCTAAAAATGTTTCACGTGAAACATTTAACTGGTTGATTCTAGAGTAAGAATTTAAAATTTCTTGATCCATTAAGCTATATGCTTAATAGACTTTCTTTTGACGTGTGACAACAAAATATATACAGCTGCAGGTGTAATTCCATCAATTCTTAGAGCTTGACCCATAGTTTTTGGCTTAATTTGCTTAAATTTGGCTTTTACCTCATTAGATAAACCTGATAGTCCATCATAATTAATTTTATCAGGAATAATTAGGTTTTCATCTCTTTTAAATGCTAAAATATCAGCTTTTTGCTTCTTTAAATATCCTCTATAATGCGCATTAATCTGTACTTGTTCATCAATTTCTTTACTAAAAAAAGGTATATCAGGCCATATCTCCCTAATCTTACTCATATTTACCCCTTTTTGGGTTAATACTTCTTCAGATGATCTCAAAATTCCATCTTTTGCTATTTTTATTCCAAATTTCTGTACTTTAGATGGTGATATTTTAGATTTACCCATTTTTAGATTTATTTGTCTAATTTGTTCAAATTTACTCAAATATACCTCTTTTCTCTCATCGCCTATTAAACCTATATCAATTCCCTTTACAGTTAATCTTTGATCAGCATTATCAGATCTTAAACTTAATCGATATTCTGCTCTTGATGTAAACATTCGATATGGCTCAGCTACTCCTTTGGTAACCAAGTCATCAATCATTACCCCAATATAGGCGTCTGATCTATCAAGTATAAATGGTTCTAATTTTTTAACAGACAATGCAGCATTTACTCCTGCTATAAGGCCTTGTGCAGCAGCTTCCTCATATCCTGTTGTCCCGTTAATCTGACCGGCTAGATAAAGGTTACTTATCTTCTTAGTTTCTAGTGTTAAGAATAGTTCACGTGGATCTACATAGTCATATTCTATTGCATATCCTGGTCTCAATATAGTTACATTCTCTAAACCATTGATATTATTACATATTTCTTGTTGAACCTCAGCTGGAAGTGATGTCGATATACCATTTGGGTAAATTGTATAATCATTTAGACCCTCAGGTTCTAAAAATATCTGATGACGAGTTTTGTCTGCAAATTTTACTATCTTATCTTCTATAGATGGACAATATCTTGGGCCTACTCCTTTTATACTACCTGAGTACATGGCACTCTTAGATAAATTCTTTTCTATAATTTTATGAACCTTCTCATTTGTATATGTCATCCGACAAGACACTTGTTTGTTCAAATTTTTTTTTGTTAGGAATGAAAAAAAATAAGGATCGTCGTCTGCTAATTGTTCTTCTAAGTTTTCAAAATTAATTGTCCTTGAATCTAACCTTGGTGGTGTTCCGGTCTTTAATCTTCCAATTTTAAAATTATATTTTGCTAATTGTTCACTCAAACCTGTAGAAGGTTTTTCATCATATCTTCCAGCAGGAGTTCTTTCATCACCTATATGTATCAAACCATTTAAAAAAGTCCCTGTTGTGAGTATTATCTTGTTAGATAGAACTTTCTTACCTTCTTTAGTTTCAAATCCACTTATTGAATTTTTATCGAAAATAAACTTAACAACGGGATCAGAAAAAACGCTTAAATTACAATAGTTTAACAATATTTCTTGCATATATTTACGATAAAGAGATCTGTCTGATTGAGTTCGAGGTCCTCTGACTGCTGGCCCTCTACTTCTATTTAATAATCTAAATTGTATACCCGATTTGTCTGCTACATCTCCCATAACACCATCAAGCGCATCTATTTCTCTAACCAAATGACCTTTCCCCAAGCCTCCTATTGCCGGGTTACAAGACATCTCACCTATAGTTTCTATTTTATGAGTAAATAGGGCAGTGTTCACTCCAAGACGAGCAGAAGCTGCTGCAGCTTCACATCCGGCATGACCTCCTCCAATTACAACTACATCAAATGACAAATCATTTTTCATAATCCAAATCTATATGTGATTATATAATTTACAAGATAGGCTTAGTTTTTTGTAAATAAGCCTTATTTATCAATGTTTTTTGATAAAAAAAGAGCAAAAATACAGCAAAATGGGTTATTACTTGCCGATACAAAAATCGTTGAAAATACTACCTAATATCTCCTCTACATCAACTTTCCCGACTATCATACCTAAATGTCTTGTAGCTAATCTTAAATCTTCTGCAGCTTTATCAAAATCTTCGATTTCTTTTTTTTTATTAAAATTATATAAGTATTCCAAACACTGTTGCAAATGTTGCCTATGTCTTTCTCTAGTAATTAAAATATCATCACTTGTAATAAATTTATTTTTTAAATTATTTTTTATTTTTAAAATTAATTCTTCAATATTTTTATTTTCTTTAATTGAAATTAAAACATGATTTGTTTTTTTAATTTTAGGATCAATATCTTTTTCTAAAAGATCAGACTTATTTATAACTAAAATTGCATTTTCCTCCAACAAATCCTTCAAAACATCAGTAAAATCAAGGTTTTGGGTATCCACGACAACAAGCTTTAAATCTGCTTCCTCAGCTCTAATCAACGATAATTTAACGCCTTTCTTTTCTATCTCATCTTTGGAGTCTCTTATTCCCGCTGTGTCTGAAATTATGAGTGGATAACCGTCTATATTTAGATGAGTTTCAATTACGTCTCTAGTTGTGCCAGCAATTTCGGAAACTATTGCAACATCTCTATTAGATAAATGATTCATCAAACTAGATTTGCCAGCATTGGTTGGTCCAAGAATTGCTATCTTAAAACCTTCTCTTATTCTTTCTCCAACTTTCTGGTCGTTTAGTATTTTTTTAATTTTAATTATCACTTCATCAGAATCATTTTTAATTTCATCTAAAATATTATTTGGTAAATCCTCTTCTGGAAAATCTATTTTAGCTTCAACATGCGATAAAATTTTCAAAAGTTTTTCTCTTAAAAGATTAAATTGGTCTGCTGATTTTCCATTCATGATTTTAATTGCTTGTTGTCTCTGAATTTCTGTTTCTGACGAAATTAAATCAGCGATGCTTTCAGCTTTAAGTAAATTTATTTTTCCATTTTGAAATGCTAGTTTTGTAAATTCACCTGGCTCAGCTAATCTACAATTTTCTATATCTGAAAGAGAGGAGTGCAGGGCATCCACAACGGCTTTACTACCATGAACCTGTATCTCGGCCATATCCTCACCTGTGTAGCTGTCAGGGCCAGGGAAACATATGATTATACCCTCATCTATTAGCTCAGAAGTGTTGATTTTGTTGATTTTTCTTAGTGTTGCCACTCTTGGCTTGGGTGGTTCCTTGCCGGTTAAAAGTTTGATTGCTCTAAATGTTTCTTTTCCAGAAATTCTTATTACAGCAATACCCGAAATGCCAGGCCCGCTTGATAGGGCATAAATTGTCATACGATAATTATACTTGGTTTTTTATAAGTTGGTATCAAGAATGTTAAACATCTCAGATAAATATTCTGCGTAAGGTTCATTAGATTGAATTGAAGACTTATAAATAGGTTTACTAGCTTGAGCAACGCTTACTGTTTGAACTGGGGTTTTTTTATTTTTGTGGAAATTTAAGCATTCTGGATCCCATGGAAGATCACAAAATGAAATTATTTTTTTAACTTCTTGCTCCGGTGCGTTTATGATTTTTTCATAATTTGCATCAAAAATGTCATTTTTAAATTTAGATTTCCAGTAATCCATTAGTCTCGAATATAAAATATATTGTTCAGCTATATCTTTTTGATCGTATGCCCAAGACATAGTAGGAGATGAAAAATGATTTTTAAAAATTGATAGACAATTATCTTTGGGATTTCTAAAACAGTGAATAATCTTGCTGTTAGGAAAAAAAATTTTAATAAATCCAATCCACATAAAATTTTGTGGGGCTTTATCAGTTACAAAATTTGATTTAAAATTGTGAAAACTTATTAAATTATTGTACTTTTTAAATATTTGATTTTCCGAATTTTTTATTTCATCAAGTATTTTTGATTTATTAAATTTTATACCTTCTAAAAAATTATTTTTTATAATCTCTGATAGATAATGAATTTCACCTGCACCCTCAACAGAATTATGAGATGCTACCATTTGTTCAATCAAAGTAGTTCCAGATCTTGGCATTCCACAAATGAAAATATTTTTGTTTAGGTTATTTGGTTTAGGCTTTGTAATATCAATATTATCAAAAATATTTATAATATTATCAAATAGTTTTTTTGTATTTTCTAACACATGAGTTTGATCGTGTTTTTGAGTTAAATTTGCTTTTTTTAAAAATTGAAAAGAATTTTCATAATCTTTAAGATCCTCATACGCTTTTCCTAAAGCAAAAAAAAGTTCTGTTTTTTGATTGGAATTTAAACTTTTGTCATCAATAAATCTCTTCATCTCAGCTAAATGCGTCTGATCTTTATTATAATTAATCATTGTACTTAAAAGCTTGTGCGCATTTGTATTAAAGGGTTGAATATCAAGAATTTTTGAAAGATAATTTTTTGCGTCATTCATTTCTCCAATACTCTGGCAACAAACAGCAAGATTTAATAAAAGATTAATGTTTTTAGGTTCTATTTTAAGACCTTTTAACAGTAATTTCTTTGCTTCTTGATATTGATTGATTTCTCTTTTCAAATTTGCGTAATTATTTAAAGCTTTAACATTTGCAACGTCATTTCTAATGATTGTTTTGTATAGATTTTCAGCCTCTTCAAACTCAAATAAATTTTTATAGGAATTTGCTAAATTATTCATTGCTGCATAATTATCCTTTTGAGCTGATAATGCTTTATTGAAGCAAATAATTGATTTTTTTACTTGATTACATTGCTGTAAAATTAAACCCTGCAAATTAAAAAGATAAGAATTATTTGGAAATTTCTTTACTAAACTCTCACATTTTGACAATGCTTGAGAAAATTTATTTAAACTTATTAAATTATTTATTTCGACTATTCTGTTTTTAAAATCCATAGAATAATTGAATAAAACATAGGAAATTAAGCTGGTTTATTCATAGAATTAAAAAACTCTGCATTATTTTTTGTATCTTTTAATTTTGAGTTTATAAACTCAATTGCATCCATTGTTCCCATCGGAGCAATAATCCTTCTAAGAACATTCATTTTTTGTAGATCGTTTTTATCGAATAATAATTCTTCTCTTCTAGTTCCAGATTTTGTTATATCAATAGCTGGGTAAATTCTCTTATCTGCAATTTTTCTATCTAATATTGTTTCGCTGTTACCTGTGCCTTTAAATTCTTCGAAAATTACTTCATCCATTCTACTTCCCGTATCAATTAAAGCCGTAGAAATAATTGTTAATGAACCGCCTTCTTCAATATTTCTCGCTGCACCAAAAAATCTTTTGGGTCTCTGAAGTGCATTTGCATCAACACCTCCTGTTAGAACTTTTCCTGAACTTGGTATGACCGCGTTATATGCCCTTCCTAATCTTGTTATAGAATCTAATAATATAATAACATCTTTTTTATGCTCAGTTAATCTTTTGGCTTTTTCAATAACCATTTCAGCTACTGCTACGTGCCTTTGTGCTGGTTCATCAAAAGTTGAGCTAATTACTTCGCCTTTTACAGTTCTTTGCATATCAGTCACTTCTTCTGGACGTTCATCAATCAACAATACCATAAGATAACATTCTGGATAATTTTTAGCTATTGAGTTTGCGATGCTTTGTAAAATCATTGTTTTTCCAGCTTTAGGTGGAGAGATAATTATAGATCTTTGTCCTTTACCTATTGGGCTTACTAGATCAATAAGTCTTGGGGTTAAATCTTGTTTTTTTTCAACTTTCGTGGTTTCAACTTCCATCACCAATTGTTTATCTGGATATAAGGGCGTTAAGTTATCAAATGCAATTTTGTGTCTTGCTTTTTCGGGTTCTTCAAAATTTATCTTACTAACTTGCAATAATGCAAAATATCTTTCTCCCTCTTTTGGGGCTCTAACAGGTCCTTCAACGGTATCTCCAGTTCTTAGCCCAAATTTTCTGATCTGACTTGGACTTACATAAATATCATCTGGTCCTGGAAGATAATTAGACTCCATTGCTCTTAAAAAACCAAAGCCGTCTTGCAATAGCTGTAAAACACCTACGCCTGTAATTTCCTCTTTTTCGGCAACCTTCTTAAGAATTGCAAAAAGTATTTCCTGCTTTCTGAGTGTACTAGCATTTTCTATACCAAGCTCTTCTGCTTGTGTAATAAGCTGTTCAGATGATTTTAGTTTTAGTTCTTGAATATTCATGATTAATTTTTTTGATAAGGACTTATCAGATATTACCAATATATATATTGCTGCTATTATTTCAACCCTAGATTGGCTTAAAAATAGTTAAAAATATAACAATAATAAGGATAACCGTTGGTATTTCATTAATTATTCTAAAAAATTTTGCAGATCTTGTATTTGTGGAGTTTTTTAAAGCAGAAAGACACTTTCCCAAATAATCATTGTATGCAGATAACAATATAACAAGGACAATCTTTATTTGAAACCATAATTGAGAGAAAATGTCTATACCATTGAGATAAATTAATACTAATCCAAAAACCCAAGTAAAAATCATTGCAGGTCGCATAATGTAAAAAAATAATCTTTTTTCCATCACCTCAAATATATCGGTTGCCGCTTTCTTCTCTTCATTTTCGACATGATAAACAAAAATTCTAGGGAGATATAAAAGACCGGCCATCCAAGAAACAACAGCAATTAAATGTAAAGATTTAAATAACAAATAAGAATTCATATATCAGACATTTCTTTCAATTAAGGACTTTAGTAAAATGATGTGATCATTATTATCATTTAAACAGGGGATCATGTCAAAATTTTCTCCTCCTGAATTTAAAAAACTTTCTTTAGCTTGAATTTTAATTTCTTCTAAAGTTTCTACACAATCTGATGCAAAGCCTGGACAGATTGTAAGAACATTTTTGACACCCTCTGCGGGCAGGTTTTCTAAAGTCTTATCGGTATATGGTTGAAGCCATTCTTGTGGACCAAATCTTGACTGAAATGTAGTTTTAATTTTAATAGAATTAAATTTTTCTGAAATCAATCTTGTCGTTTTATGACAATAGCAATGATAAGGATCACCTTTATCGAAATATTTTTTTGGTATTCCATGATAAGAAGCAATGATAAGATCTGGTTTCCAACTGATTTCATTTATTTTTTTATTGATAGAATTAACAAGTGCATCAATGTAGAGCGGATCAGATTCATAGTGAGGAATTATTTTTAAAGAAGGCTGCCACCTCATTTTCATTAAAGTTCTGTATACCTCATCACAAACTGTTGCCGTCGTGGCTGCCGCATATTGTGGATAAAGAGGAAGTATCACCAAGTTTTCACAGCCCATTTTGTGTAATTTATGAATCTTGCTCTTAATGCTAGGATTTCCATACCTCATAGCAAAATCTACAATAATGTTTTCTTTTGATATAAAATTTGAAATTTTCTCACTTTGCTTTTTCGTATAATATAGAAGTGGTGAAATGTTTTCATCCTTCATCCATATTTCTTTATAAGCTTTAGCGGTTTTAGAGGGTCTAAAATTTAAAATAAACAAATTCAAAATTATTTGCCAAAGGAATGGGTTTACCTCGATGACTCTTCTATCAGAAAGAAACTCTCTTAAATATTTTCTAATATCCAGCCAGTTAGTAGAATCGGGTGTGCCTAAGTTAATTATAAGCACACCTGTATTACCATATTTTATAGGCGGATGTTTTTTTTCAATCATTTAAAATCTTTTACAATTTTAATTAAGTTTTCAACCATTTCTGGTTTTGTTTCAGGTAAAATACCATGACCAAGATTAAATATATATGGATGATCACGAAAAATTTCTAAATACTTAAGTGTTTCTTTCTTTAATGTTTCTCTGTCTGTTAATAAAATTTTAGGATCTAAACCACCTTGAATAGGTATTTTTATTTCTCTAAGCATTTTTTTTGGATCAACATTATAATCAATATTAACGGCATCGGGTTTAACGATATCACAAAACTCTTTATAATTTTTTATTTCTCTAGGGAAACATATCACTGGCACATTTAAAGATTTTGTATAATTTACTAAGTTTAAAGTTGGTGAATAAACATAATTAGGTAAATCTTTTTCCTCTAACAATCCTGCCCAACTATCAAAAATTTGGATTATGTTTGCACCACTTTCAATTTGATTTTTTATATGAACCTTTAGAAATTTTTCAATAATTAATAAAATTCTATTTATTAAAAAATCATCTTTAAAAAAATCTTTTTTCAAATTTTTTTTAGGTGACTGTTGATTGACCATATAAACTAATAATGTCCACGGAGCGCCAATAAAACCAATAGTATTTTTATTTTTTAAACTATTATTTGAGCTAACTTTTTTTATTGCCTTATATACACGGTGTATTTTTTCTACAAAATCAATTTCATCAGTTTTAGTAATTTCGTTTAGATTTAATTCACCTAATCTTGGCCCAAAGTTTTTTTCAAATTCTATTTTTTGACCTAATCCATATGGAAGCATTAAAATATCTGAAAATATAATTGCAGCATCTAAATCAAATCTTCTTAAAGGTTGTAATGTTATTTCTGAAGATAAATTATCATCTAAACATAAATTAATAAAATTTGGATTTTTTTTTCTAATTTCTCTAAATTCTGGTAGATATCTTCCTGCCTGTCTCATAATCCATATAGGATTAAAAGAAGTATCTTTACTAGTTATTATCTTGTTTAAAGGTTTCATAAATAAGTATTATTAATTATTGTAGTTGTAATATATCTTGTGAATAAAGGTGATTACTTTTTATAAACATTATATTCACAGTTTACTAACATCTTGTGTGGTTAAAATTGTTTAAAATGAAGCTTTTTTATCATATCAATTTTTGTGGATTGTTTTACCCTATTTACTATTAATGTTAATAAATAGCGGTTTTTACAAGGTAAATTTATTAAATTTTAAATTGTGTAATTTAATTAAAATAATACAAATTTATTAACAATTTATTCATGAGTAATACATATCAAATATATTTAATTTCTGACTCAACCGGTGAAACTTTAGATAGAATATTTTTAGCCCTAAAGGCGCAATTTTTAAATATAGAATATAAAGTTCATTCTTATTCTTTTACAAGGACAGAAAATCAAATTCTAAAAATTCTAGAAGATGCAAAAAAAAATAAAAATTCAATAATCTTATATACAATCGTGGATAACAGCTTGGCTAAATATCTTGCGAATGTGAGCGAGGATAAAAATATTCCATGTTTTGGCGTTTTAGGAAATTTAATTTTAAATTTTTCAAAAATATTAAATCAAAGAGCAACACACGAGCCAAGTGGCCAACATATATTGAATGAAGAGTATTATGATAGAATTGAAGCAATTCAGTTTACAATGAATCATGATGACGGAAATTTGATAAATGAGGTGAGCAAATCAGACATCATTCTTGTAGGAGTAAGCAGAACAAGCAAAACACCAACCTCTATTTATTTAGCCAACAAAGGTTTTAAAACGTCAAACATTCCTTTAGTAAATGAAAATTCTTTGCCAGAGTCCCTTAAACAAAATCCACAAATGACATGCGTTGTAGGACTAAGTACTGAGCCAGAAAGATTAGCTGATTTGAGAAAAAATAGAATGAACTCTCTAAAAGAAATAGAAAATATTGAATATACAGATTTAGATAATATTAAAAAAGAGGTCTTACAAGCAAAAAAAACGTTTCAAAAATATAAATGGCCTCTTATAGACGTAACGAGAAAGTCAGTCGAAGAAACAGCAGCCTCTATAATTAAAATTCACGAAATATATTTAAACAATGTTAAATAAAATTATTCTCGCTTCACAAAGCAAGGTTAGAAAAGAAATTTTAAATAAAAATAATATTAAATGCGTTGTTGAGCCTTCAAATGTAGATGAAGGGCCTGTTAAAGAAAGCTTATTAAAAGAAAATGCAAGTTCAGAAATAATTTCAAGAAATTTAGCCGAATTAAAAGCAAACAAAGTTAGCATAAAAAAAAATGATGAAATAGTATTGGGAGCAGATAGTGTGATAGATTTGGAGGGCGAATTGATATCTAAACCAGAAACCAGAGAAGAGGCAATGGGAATATTAAAAAAACTCAACGGTAAATCACATTTTTTAATTAGCTCTGTTTGTATATCAAAAAATGGATCTATGATTTGGAATTATACTGATAAAGCAAAATTAACCATGAAAAGTTTCACTGATGGTGAATTAAAACATTATTTATCTAAAATACCTGATGAAATTCTTTATGCATACAATGTTTATCAAATAGAAGGAGAGGGCAGAAGTTTGTTTGCAAGCATAGAAGGAGACGAAGATACAATTATGGGTCTACCTGTTAAAAAAATTAAGGAATACTTAAGCTCATTTTGATGAAAAAATATTTTGTAATTGGAAATCCTATCAATCATTCTTTATCACCAAAACTTCATAATTACTGGCTCAAAGAAAACAAAATTGAGGCCATCTATGATAAAAAAAAAATTGAGGAGAAAAATCTCCAAACCATAATTTCTGAGCTTAAAGAAAAAAAAATAAACGGTATTAATGTTACAGTTCCATTTAAAAAATTAGTAATACCTTATTTAGATAAATTAAGCCAGGAGGCTGAACTAACACAGTCGGTAAATACAATAATTTTAATTAATGACAACTTGGTGGGCTATAATACAGATATAGCTGGTTTTACTAAAGCAATTAAGAAGTTAAATTTTAATATTAAGGGTAAAAAAATTTTAATTCTAGGGGCTGGTGGAGTTGTTCCTTCAATAATTTTTGCTTTAAACAAAATGAATGTTTCAAAAATAATTATTAGCAACAGAACTAAAGAAAAAGCTGAAGATTTAAAATCGCAATTTAATAATTTACAGGTTTTGGATTGGGGGGATATACATGATTTTGATGTTATCATAAATGCCACTAGTTTGGGACTAAACCAAGAGTCTATCAACTTAGATTTTTCAAAATTTGCTAATAATAAATTGTTTTATGATGTAATTTATAATCCTGAAGAAACAAATTTCTTAAAAGAAGGAAAAAAACTTGGTAATAGAATAGAGAATGGTAAATTTATGTTTATTTATCAGGCTTTTGAAGCATTCAAATTATGGCATGGAATAGAACCGCAGATTAATAGCGATACACTAGAAATTTTAAAAAATGATTAGAATTGGAATTTTAGGAAATATAGGTTCAGGAAAAAGCTATGTTGCTAAAAACTTTGGATATCCAGTGTTTAATGCGGATTACGAAGTCTCAAAACTTTATAAAAAAGATAAAAAAATATTTAAAAAACTAAATAAAAAATTACCAAAATATATCACTTCGTTCCCAATAAATAAGAATGAAATTACAAAAGCGATATTAAGTAACAAAATTAATTTAAAAAAAATAATTACTATTGTTCATTTAGAAATTAGGAAAATATTAAAAATATTTTTAAAAAAAAATAGAAATAAAAAAGTTATAATTCTTGACATTCCTTTATTATTAGAAAATAAAATTAATAATAAAAAAGATATTTTAGTTTTTGTAGATTCTAAAAAAATCGAAATAGAGAAAAGATTAAAAAAAAGATTAAATTTTAATCGTAAACTTATAAATAAGTTCAAAAAAATCCAGTTTTCTTCTTCTTATAAAAAGAGAAAATCTAATTTTATTATTAAAAATAATTTTAAGAAAAAATCTTTAAATAAGAGTATAAAGAAAATATTAAATGAAATTTTATAAATGAAAGAAATAGTATTAGATACGGAAACTACAGGAATTTCAGTTAAAGAAGGTCATAGAATTGTTGAAATAGGCTGTTTAGAGTTAAATAATTTAATTCCAACAAAAAATAAATTTCACTATTTCTTAAATCCTGAAAGGAAAGTTTCTGAAAAAGCATTCGAAATTCATGGGTATACAGACGATTTTTTGTCCAAACAAAAAAAATTTAGTGAAATAGCCGAAGAATTTTTGTCATTTATCAAGGATAAGAGGTTAATAATTCATAATTCTGAATTTGATTTAGCTCATCTAAATAATGAGTTGGCTCTTTTTGGAAAAGACAAAATATCAAACGAAATAATCGATACCTTAACACTGGCAAGGGATAAATTTCCTGGCTCCCCAGTAAGTTTAGATGCTCTCTGTAAACGATATAGAATTGATAACTCTAGGAGAGTTAAGCATACAGCTTTAATAGATTGTGACTTATTATCAAAAGTTTATATTAATTTAACTGATCAAAAAGAACCACCTTTAGATTTCAAAAAAAGTGAAAGTTTTATTGAAGAAAACGTCCATGGGATTTCATATTTTAAGAAAATAATTTCACCAACTAGTACAGAGCTAAAAAATCATAAAGAATATTTAAAAAATAATTTGAAAAAAAATTATTTTAATTAAATCTTTGGTTATATAATTTTTCAAAATCAATTGTCTTTTCAAATTTTACATCAGAATAACCTGAATCATGAAGCAAATTTAAAAAGGATTTTTTAAGATCAGGATAAATTTTAATTTGTGCATCACACAAAATAATTCTTTCCAATTCTTTTTTGTCTTTAATTTTATCACTTATTTTAACTATTGTTGCATAAGTCATCTCAAAATATGATTTATATTTAGCTTCTTTCTTGTCTTCAAACTTTAAGATAGTATTAATTTCAACCATATTATTTTTTATTGCTTTTGAATGAATTTTAATGTCAAGCTGATATTGTGATATCTTGTCTTTGACAAAAACATAAGTTTCTGTGTCTTTAGTTTCACTAGACATATCTTTTATAAATTTACCTAAAATTTCAAATTTATCTGTCATTGTCATCCTCTATATCTTCAAAATCTCCCTCAATGAAATCATTATTTTTATTTTTTTTCTTACTAAATTTTTTTGAAAAACTTGCAAATATTAATTTTCTACTTATCGGAAATATCAAAATAAAACCCAAAATATCTGTAGCAAAACCTGGGATTATTAAAAGAATTGCAGCAAAAGCAATTATCGCTCCAGACAAAACTTCGTAAGCAGGAGTTACGTTATTTTTTAATTGTATAAAACCCGACCTCAGCGTGTTAAGGCCTTCGTATTTTGCATAATAAACCCCAACAATCGCAGTAGTAAAAATAAGCAAAATGGTTGTTAATGCTCCAATTTGTGACCCAATTTTAATAAGGAGATAAATTTCAATTACAGGCACTAAAATTATAGCAATTAATATTGAGTTCATTTGTCCTTAATCTAAATTGCTGGTTGAAATTAATCAACATAGTAATTACTATTACTTCATGAGTTATAGTTTTGAATATATCGATATTATATTATTAGCAATGATTGCTGGTTTTATTTTTCTTAGATTACGAGGAATACTTGGCAAACGAACTGGTTTTGAAGGGAAAGCTCCTTCTGACTTTAAGGAAGTATTGAAAACTATTAACAAAGAGCAGCCTAAAAAGATTAACGAAAATTTTGATAATAAGGCTCAAGATGAATTTTTAAAGGGTGCTAAAATTGCTTATGAAACTGTAATTACAGATTTTAGTGATAACGATAATAAAATTACTACCAGTAGACCGCTTTTAAATAACGAAATATACGATCAATTTAACCAAGCGTTAAAAGAAAGAAGTTCCAGAGGACACTTCGCAGAAATTACGTTTATTGGAGTAAATTCAGCAAAAATAAAAGAACATAAAAAAATTGGAAAAATATTAAATGTGACTGTTGATTTTATAGCAGAAGTAATAACTTGCATCAGAGATAAAGATAAGAAAATTGTATCTGGCGACCCAGAAAAGGTAAAGAAAATTTATGATACTTGGGTGTTTTCTAGAGATATGACATCTGCAAATCCTAACTGGCAGCTTGTTAATATACTGACATAATTGAAAAATAATATTTCAGATAAAGATAAGAAAGACTGGGATGAATTTACTAAAAGTAAAGAAAAACTACCAAATAAAGATATTAAGTATAGGGAAAACAATAAAGTCAAAACAAGGTCAATTGATTTGCATGGTTACACTTTAGATGAAGCAAATAAGGCTGTAGAGAATTTTATAACCAAATCATTTGAAGAAAATGTAAATAAGTTGATCGTAGTCACAGGCAAAGGACTTCATTCAAATAATGAAAAAGATCCATATGTTTCGAAAGAACTTGGTATTTTAAAATTTTCGATTCCCGAGTTCATTTCAAATCACAGGATTTTAATGAGCATGATTAATGATATGACGGATGCAAAAGTAGAGGATGGTGGCAAAGGTGCATTTTATATTTTTTTAAAAAAAAATAAAATTACAAAATAAACTTTGAGAGATCTGTATCCTTAACGAGTGTATCCAAGTTTTTATTGATGTAGTTTTTATCTATAACAATTTTTTCACCAGCACGATCAGTAGCTGTGAAACTAATTTCGTCTAGAATCTTTTCGATAATAGTATGAAGTCTTCTAGCTCCAATATTTTCTACAGTAGCATTTACTTCTGAAGCTATATTTGCAATCGCATCTATACCATCGTCTGAAAACTCTAAATCAACATTTTCTGTTTTTAGTAGGGCACTATACTGTTTAATTAAACTAAAATCAGGCTCTCTTAAAATTCTCTTGAAATCATTACTTGTTAAAGCTTCTAATTCAACTCTTATAGGCAGTCTTCCTTGCAGTTCTGGTAGTAAATCAGATGGTTTTGCAAGCTGAAATGCTCCTGATGCAATAAATAAAATATGATCAGTTTTTACTGGACCATGTTTTGTGTTGACTGTGGTTCCTTCTATTAAAGGTAACAAATCTCTCTGTACACCTTCTCTAGAAACATCGCCCCCAACCCTATCTGTTCTCGCAGAAATTTTATCAATCTCATCAAGAAAAACTATTCCATTATTTTCTGTAGAAAGTTTTGCTGCTTTAATAATTTTATCTTGTTCGATTAGTTTATCAGATTCATCATTAATTAAAATTTCATGAGATTCTTTTACTGTCATTTTCTTCTTTTTCTCTTTGTTGCCCATTGATTTACCAATCATCTCACCAATGTTTATCATTCCAACATTCGCTCCAGGCATGCCAGGAATTTCAAACGAGGCACCACTAGAACCTGTATCACTCACAGCTATTTCGATTTCATTATCGTCTAAATCCCCATTTCTTAATCTTTTTCTAAAACTTTCTCTAGTAGCGAGACTTGCTTTTTTACCAACTAAGGCATCTAAAACTTTTTCCTCAGCTGCTTTTTGGGCTTGAGCAAAAACCTCTTTTCTTTTTTTTACTTTTTCCATTGAGATTGCTATTTCAATTAAATCTCTAATTATTTGTTCGACGTCTCTTCCAACATATCCTACCTCTGTAAATCTAGTTGCTTCAACTTTTACAAAAGGTGCTTCAGCAAGTTTTGAAAGTCTCCTGGAAATCTCAGTTTTGCCTACCCCTGTTGGTCCAATCATTAAAATATTTTTTGGTAAAACTTCATTTTTCATTTCACCATTTAGAGCTTGTCTTCTCCATCTATTCCTTAAAGCAACAGCAACAGCTCTTTTCGCTTTGTTTTGTCCAACAACAAATCTATCTAATTCGGAAACTATTTCTCTTGGTGATAGAGAACTTACTAAAGAAGCTTCTTCTTTTTGGTTTTTATCTTTTGGATGTAGTTGTGTTACGTTTGAGTTATCCATTATATTTTTTCAATTTTAACATTGTCGTTCGTAAAAACACATATATCAGCAGCTACTTTAATTGCTTTTTTGGCAACCTCCTCTGCAGACATATCGCCTTCAATTAAAACTTTTCCTGCAGCTAGAGCATAATTACCACCAGATCCTATTCCAATGACATCTCCTTCAGGCTCAAGAACATCACCAGTTCCAGAAATAATATAACTATTACTTTTGTCTCCAACAGCCATTAATGCTTCCAGTCTTCTTAAATATTTATCTGTTCTCCAATCTTTTGCTAATTCAACAGCCGCTCTAGACAAATTCCCTGCATGTTTTTCTAATTTTCCTTCTAACCTTTCAAATAGAGTTAATGCATCCGCAGTTGATCCGGCAAACCCAGCTACAACATCTCTTTTCTCAATCTTTCTGACTTTTGATGCTGTACTTTTTACAACAGTATTACCCATACTTACTTGCCCATCTCCGGCAACTACTACTTCATTATTTTTTCGTACTAACACAATTGTTGTCATGACTAATAAATGGTAACTATTTTTGATACTTCAAGTGTTGAGACTAATATTGATATAGTAGGATTATGTATGTATACCATTAAAAATATATGGCTAGAAAAGGAAAAGTATCTCGGAAAACAAAAGAAACTAGCATCAATGTGGAAGTGAACATAGATGGCAAAGGCAAGTACCAAATTGACACTGGTATAGGATTCCTAGACCACATGCTTGAGCAACTATCTAAGCACTCTTTAATTGATTTAAAAGTTAAAGCAAAAGGTGATACATATATCGATCTTCACCATACCACTGAAGATACAGGAATTGCTATAGGTGAAGCCTTAAAAAAAGCAGCAAAAAAATTTGTAGGAATAAAAAGATATGCACACACCATTATTCCTATGGATGAAACATTAACCAGAGTAGCTATTGATGTTTCAAACAGACCTTACTTGATTTGGAAAGTAAAATTAAAAGTAGAGAAACTTGGCGAGATGGATACAGAATTATTTAAAGAGTGGTTCCAGGCATTTTCACAATCGGCAGGAATTACAATGCACGTTGAAAACATTTATGGAGACAATAGTCATCATATAATTGAGTCTTGTTATAAAGCCCTAGCAAGATCTCTTAGAACAGCTCTGGAAATGGATCCAAGAAATAAAAAAAGCATTCCATCAACTAAAGGCTCATTATAACTTTAATGAACGTTACAATTGTTGATTATAATTCGGGTAATATTAGCTCGGTTATTAACTCATTTAAGGAGGTTGCTAAAGATAGTGTGAATATCACAGTAAGCTCGGATTTGAGTAAGATAAAATCTTGTGACAAATTAGTATTGCCTGGACAAGGTTCGTTCAAGAGTTGTGTTGGTGCATTAAATAACATTAGTGGGTTGGTAGATGTTCTTAATGATTTTACGATTACTCATAAAAAACCTATTCTTGGAATTTGTGTTGGTCTTCAAATGTTTGCAGATGTTGGTTATGAGGAAACAGAAACTAAAGGTTTAGGGTGGATACCTGGCAAAGTTTTAAAAATAGACAATAAAAATGGAGAGTATAAACTTCCACATATTGGTTGGAACCAAATAAATATTGTTAAGCAAAGTAGTATGTACAATAACATAGAGAATAATTCTCACATGTATTTTGTTCATAGTTATGAATTTGTACCTGAAGACAAAAAAGTAATTTCAGCAACAACAGATTACTCTTCAAAAATTGTTTGTGCCGTTGAAAAAGAAAATATTTTTGGGACCCAGTTTCATCCTGAAAAAAGTGATAAAGTAGGGCTCACATTAATCCAAAATTTTTTGAAAATATAAAATGAAAAATTTAGACCTTAGCCAATTTGCAGGACAAAACGTCAATACTGTTTTAAAAAAAGCAGATGAACTTTTTAACTTAGATCTTGAAAGCAAAATTCATGCACATAAAATTTATTCAGTTTTGCTTGATCAAGTGCCTAATATTTATGCTATTACAAATGAACATGCATTTAGAGGACAATTAAGACAAAAAATTTGGGATTGTGAAAAAATTTTTTTCTGGAATGAAAAATATTTTTCACAGGCTGGCCAGGATAAAATAATTAAAGAGTTTTTTTTCAAAAATAAAAAAAATGGATTTTTTGTCGAAATAGGAGCTTTTGATGGAATTCAGGGTAGTAATTGTTATCATTTCGAAAAATTTTTAAACTGGGATGGAATTGCATTAGAACCATCTCGTATCCAATTTGAAAAATTAAAAAAAAATAGGAAATGTAAAATACTGAATGAAGCGGTAAGCCATGAAATAAAAGAAGTTGAATTTATTGAAGTTATTGAGGGACTTACTCAGATGAGTGGGATTAATAATAATTTCTATCAAAGAAATATGAATATTATTTCAAAAAACGAAAGAAGCAAAACTCAATCAATTAATTTAAAAACGATTACATTTGAACAAGCCGTACCCAAAAACGTTGATATTGATTATTTGTCAATTGATATAGAAGGTGGAGAAATGGACTTATTAAATGCGATAAATTTCAATGATAACGACATTAAGGTAATTTCTGTAGAAAATAATATTCCAGCAGAGCAAAATTTTAAAGATTTTTTTGATAGTAAAAATTTTGTTTATTTTGATAGAGTAGGCCAGGATGAGATTTTTTATAATAGTAAATTTTTTAAACTTGATTGAGCTTAATTTATGAAAAAACTCATATTAATATTTTTTTTTAGTTTTTTCATTTCTCATAGTTCAGCAAAAACAATTAATATTGAGAACAAAGTTTCTTTAAACATCCAAGAAAATTTTACTTATATTAAAGTAAATCCTGATAAAGTAGCAGATTATTATGCAGATTTCTTTGGCGCATTAGGAGAAGATTCAGCTTTTTATTACATAGGAACTAATAATTCAATCAATTTTGTAAATTTATTGATCAACGATCAAGATAAGTTGTTAGAGCCTATAATAAGCAAGATGGAGAAAAAAAAATTTAGTACTGAAAAATCAATGTTTAATTTTGCATCTAAAGAAATAAAAAAATTGATGAAAAAAAACAAATATAAAGGAATTATTTGGGTTTTAGTTTCTAATGAAAATTTAAAGGATACTGATTTAGAATTATTTGAAGCTTGGGAGATTTTAAAAAATATGAGTAAAGAAGAAATGAGTAAGGCTGCCTTAGAATATAAAAAAGAATTTAAGAATGGATTTAACATTGGTGAGATTGAAGGATTAGACTTTAAAATAACTAAATTTAAAATTGAAAAAAATGAATTAAATAGCCCTGCTCTTGATCTTAAAATTAGATCAAATATGTTTTATATCAATTGGGATGTGGAAATTTATGCATATTTAAAGAATAATAAGCCAATTATTGTTGGTTCAGAATGTATTGGTACATGTAAAGGAATTTCGGGACTAAAAAATAAAATAGTATATTCTGAGATTAAAACATCAACTAGCTCCTTGGATATTGTTGATCAATTAAATTCATTGAACGAATTATATAAATCTGGAGTACTTACAAAAGAGGAATTTGAAAAAGCTAAGAAAAAAATTCTTAATTAGATGAAAATATTTCCCGCAATAGATATTAAAGATAAAAAGTGTGTAAGGTTAGTTAAAGGAGACTTTGATAATAAAACTGAATACGAAACGTCCCCAGTTGAACAAGCTGCTAAATATAAAGATTATGGTTTTAAACATTTACATATTGTTGATCTAGATGGAGCTTTAACTGGTGAAACGGTTAATTTGGATATTATAGAGGAAATAGTAATTAAATTTGATCTCAATATTGAAATTGGTGGAGGAATAAGAAAATTTGAAAGTATTCAAAAATATACCGATGTTGGTGTTGAAAAAGTTATTTTAGGAAGTGCAGCTATAAAAGATAAAAATTTTTTAAAAGAGGCTTGTAAAAAATTTCCAGATAAAATTGCTTTAGGTTTGGATGCTAAAGATGGATATTTGTCAGTCTCTGGTTGGAAAGAAAATTCTAATCAGCTCACTAAAGATTATTTAAAGGAAGTTAATGATTATGGTGCTAGTAGATTGATTTATACAGATATTAATAGAGATGGGATGAAGCAAAGCCCAAACTTTAAAGAAACATCAAAAATTGCAGATTTATCAAATTGTCCAGTAATTATATCTGGTGGTGTATCATCAATAGATGATATTAAAAAAGCTAGAGAAATAAATAATAATATTGAAGGCATTATAGTTGGTAAGGCTATATATGATGGTGATATTAAATTAGAGGAATTAGTTAAGGAAATAGATGCTTAAAAATAGAATAATACCTTGTTTGGATGTTAAAAATGGACGTGTAGTTAAGGGAATTAATTTTGTTGATCTAAAAGATGCAGGTGACCCTGTTGAACAAGCTAAAATTTATTCTGAAAGTGGTGCTGATGAAATTTGTTTCTTAGATATTACTGCTTCGAATGAAAATAGAGAAACTATTTACGATGTTGTAGAGAAGACTTCAAAGAAATGTTTTGTTCCTCTGACAGTTGGAGGTGGTGTTAGAAGTATTGACGATATAAACAAACTTTTAAATTGTGGGGCAGATAAGGTATCAATTAATACTGCTGCGGTTCAAAATCCAGATGTGGTCATTAAAAGTTCTAAAAAATTTGGATCACAATGCATCGTAGTTGCAATTGATGCTAAAAAGAATGGAGATAAATGGGAAATTTTTACTCATGGTGGGAGAAATAATACTGGTATTAATGCAATTGAATTTTCAAAAAAAATGGAAGTTAGTGGAGCTGGAGAGCTACTAGTAACATCAATGGATAGAGATGGTACTCAAGAAGGTTATGATATTGATTTAATGTCTAAAATATCTTCTCAAATAAATATCCCAGTTATTGCATCTGGAGGAGTTGGTAATTTAGATCATTTAGTCGATGGAATTAAATTAGGAAATGCTAGTGCTGTTCTAGCTGCATCCATTTTTCATTATGGCAAACATTCTGTAAAAGAGGCTAAGGAATATTTGGATTCAAAAGGAATTCCTGTTAGAATTTAACATGCTAAAATCATTAGAAAGTTTAATAGAGCTAGCCAGAGATAGAAAGAAAAATCCTGTTGAAGGCTCTTATACCAATAAATTGTTAAACGATAAACTTTTGAGTAAAGCAAAAGTTTTAGAAGAAATTGATGAATTAATTGAGGCTGTAGAAGAAAATAAAAATCAAATTCATGAAGCTGCTGATGTTTTTTATCATTTACTTATGTATTTAGAAGCTAATGATATAAAAATTGAAGAAGTGATTTCAGAACTTGAAAAAAGAAAAAGATGAGTTACGACGATAATAACATTTTCGCTAAAATTTTAAGAGGAGAAATTCCGTGTAATAAAATCTATGAGGATGACTTTGTGCTGTCATTTCACGATATTAATCCGCAAAAAAAAATTCATGCTCTAGTAATTCCAAAAGGCAAATATATCGACCTTGATGACTTCAGTCAGAATGCTTCACCTAAAGAAATGGTAGGACTGTTAAAGGGTATAAACACAGTAGCAAAAAAGCTTGGAATTTCAACAGAAGTAGGCGGTGGTTACAGAGCTTTAGCGAATGTAAGTGATCATGGTGGCCAAGAGGTTCCACACTTGCACTTTCATCTGTTTGGGGGTGAAAGAGTTGGAAAAATGGTTCAGTGACAGAGCAAGTTAAAAGAAATTATCTAGAGATTAAATCACTAAAAGACCTTAATAAAGTAAATCAACCAAATAAAGACTATTCATTAAAATTATTAGATCCAGAAAATTTTCAACTTAATAAATTTTTTTATAAAAATATTGGTAATAAACACAGGTGGGTTGATAGATTGATTTGGAGCGAACAACAATGGATAGAATATGTTTCTAAAGAAAGTGTGAAAACATATATTTTTAAAAAAAAAAATGATCTTGTTGGTTTTTTTGAATTAAATTTCCACATTGACCAAAAGGAGGTTGAAATTGCTTATTTTGGTATATTGGAAGAGTATCAAAATAAAAAATTAGGCTCACACCTTTTATCTGAAGCTATTAGAATATGTTTTAATCAAAATATAGATAGAGTTTGGCTTCATACTTGCTCTTTAGATCATAAAAATGCATTAAATAATTATATTGCTAGAGGGATGAAAGTTTTTAAAACTGAAATTGTTAATATTTAGTTTTGATCAGGCAGTTCAAATAATTTTTTGTCAATTTTTTGATTTGTTAAAACAGAATAAAGCATAGTAATAGCACTATTTTGATAAATATCTATAGTTTGCCATCCAATTAAATTTAATGACTCTAAATCAAAAAATATATCAATTTTATTTTCATTTTCTAAAATTTTATAATTTATATATTTTTGATCAATTATACGCTCATTTAAATCTTGAATTTTTCCAATTAAAAAGTTTTTATCCAAAATAAAATTTAGTGGGGTTTTTTTAAGAGGGTATCTATAATAACTCGACATGGTTTTAATTACTAATGACTTACCATTTGAAACCAATACTTTATTTTTTTTTTCATATTCGCATCTTATTTTTTTTGGATAATGAATAATACATGATCCATTTTCAATTTTTCCATTTATATTTTGTTCAAATTTAAAACTCAAATTTGATATATCCTTTAAATTATTAATAATTTTATCTTTATTTTCTGCCTTAGCTTCTAAAATAAATATAAAAAAAAAAATGGAAGATAATAACTTTAACATTAAAGAACGTCTCTTTTACCGACATGATTTGCTTTACTAACTATCCCATCTGCCTCCATCATGTCTATAATCCTAGCTGCCCTATTATAACCAATTTGCAGTTTTCTTTGTAAAAATGATGTAGAGGCTTTCCCTTCCGATCTTATTAAAACTAAAGCCTGCTCATATAAATCATCCTTATCTCCAATGTTTGCGCTATCCCCGATTTCTTTTTCATCAGCGAAATTTAATATTTCATCAATATAATCTGGTTCCGCCTGAGATCTTAAGAAATTATTTACCTTCTCAATTTCATTATCTGATACAAATGGGGCATGTATTCTTACTATTCTATTAGCTGAAGACATATACAACATATCGCCTTTACCCAACAGTTGTTCAGCACCTTGTTCTCCAAGAATTGTTCTACTATCAATTTTTGATGTAACCTGAAAAGATATTCTAGTAGGAAAATTAGCCTTAATTGTTCCAGTTATAACATCAACACTTGGTCTTTGAGTTGCCATTATAATGTGTATACCAGCAGCTCTTGCCATTTGGGATAGTTTTTGAATATAATTTTCAATTTCTTTCCCTGCTACTAGCATCAAGTCAGACATTTCATCAACAACAACTACAATAAAAGGCATGGGGAGTTTGTGTTTAGCATTATAACCATCAATATTTCTAACTCCTTCTCTTGTCATTAATCTGTATCTACTCTCCATTTCTTTCACAACCCACCCCAACACTGATGCTGCTTTTTTTGCTTCAGTAATAACAGGACATAATAAATGTGGAATTCCTTCGTAAGTTGATAATTCTAACATTTTTGGATCGATCAAAATGAATTTACATTTCTCGGGCGTATGTCGGTAAAGAAGAGAGAGTATTATTGTATTTATACATACAGATTTTCCAGATCCTGTGGTACCCGCAATCAATAGATGAGGCATTGAAGATAGATCGCCAACTAATGGACTCCCAGAAATACTCTTTCCCAGAGCAATTGGTAATTTAATTTCTTTTTTCTTAAAATCTGAATTGTTTAAAATCTCACTAAGATAAACATTTTCTCTTAAGTTATTAGGTAATTCTATACCAACCGTGTTACTACCTGGAATTGTTGATATTCTTGCGGATTCTGAACTAGTATTTCTAGCAATATCATCAGATAAATTAATTATTTTTGAAACTTTTACTCCAGCCGCAGGTTCAAATTCGTTTAAAGTAACTACAGGACCATGGCTTACTTTTTTAATATTACCATTAACCCCAAAGTCTAATAAAATCTTTTCTATAAATTCTGGATCATGAGTTTCATTTTTTTCGTTATTATATCTTTCTTTTTTAGTCGGAACTTTCAATAACTCTAAACTAGGTAACTTAAATTTTATTTTATTACTATTATTATCAGCTTTTATAAATGGAAGATCCTCTTGTATAAGATTTTTAATTTCTTCTTGTGGGATATATTCATTTATTATTTCACTTTTATCAGTGTAATTTTTATTTTTTTTTGAAAAAAAGTTAATATATTTTTTACAAAATGAATAAAAAAGAATTGGATGAAAATTAATACTAATTAAGAATAAAAAAATTATTAAGGAAATTAATCCATAGTAAAAAAAGCTTTCATTAATTTGGATTAAATTATTTAAAAAAGTTGTATTTAGGTATGATCCAACAAATCCACCATTTCCATTTATATAAAATGTGAAAGCATTTGAATAAAAATAGGATAAAAATAAAGTTCCTAAAATTGAATAAATAACAGTGTAGAAAATATTTTCTATTATTAGAAAAAATTCTTTAACACGCAATATATTAATACCAGTAAAAATTAAGGTAAATG